>JAEZHL010000313.1 GCA_023416575.1 Pseudomonadota bacterium | reverse complement strand
ACGTGAAGCCCAATCCAGACCGGAGTGACCTCGCTGCGCAGTGCCAGCGTGTCGCGGATCTGCCGCGCGCACCCGAGGTCGTCGTCGCGGTGGGGGGCGGCTCCGTGATCGACACCGCCAAGGTCGTGGCTGCGGCTCGTCGCGGTTTCGCGCCGGTGTGGGACGTGCTGACGTCGGGACGGGGTTCTGAAAGCCTCGATCCTCTCCCGATCATCGCGGTTCCGACCACCGCCGGAACGGGGAGCGAGGTCACATCCTGGGCGACGGTGTGGGATGGGTCCGGCGGGCGCAAGTATTCACTCGCTGCCCACGCCCTGCATCCGACCGATGCGGTTCTCGATCCTGAGCTGACTTTGAGCTGTCCGCGAGGACTGACGATCAGCACGGGGCTCGACGCGCTGTCGCATGCGCTGGAGAGCATTTGGAACCGCAACGCCAATCCGGTCTCTGCAATTCATGCGGTGGCTGCGGCCCGGGAGATCTTGGACGTGCTCCCCGCGCTCAGCCGGCAGCTCTCGAGCCGCGACCTGCGCGCGCGCATGCTGCGCGCCTCGATGTTCTCGGGCCTCGCATTCTCGAACACCAAGACGGCCATCGCCCACTCGATGTCCTACCCGGTGACCCTGCGCCACGGTACGGTGCACGGGGTCGCCTGCTCGTTCACATTGCCCATGGTGCTGCGGAGCGTGATCGGGGTCGATGCCGCGTGCGACGAGGCTCTGGCCCGAATCTTCGGACCCGACCTCAAATCGGGTGCCGCTAGGCTGCAGGGTTTCCTCGCGGAGCTTGGTGTTTCCACGCGTCCGGCCGATCATGGCCTTGCCCCGGCAGAGTGGCGTGCCATCGTCGAGGACGCGCTCGGCGGCGAGCGCGGGCTGAATTTCATCGGGAGCAAGGAGGCTTTGCTCGCGGAAATTTGAAGACGTCATCAGGCCACAATACACGAAGCCTAACCAGAAGCCGGCGAGCTCAAATTACGCCGGACATCAACACAGATGGAGGAATGCCATGAAGTTCAGGACTCTTGTTACCGCTGCCATAACCGCCTTGCTGTGCGCGACGGGCGCCGCGTCTGCGCAGGATAAATGCGAGGACCCCAAAGCGCTGCGGTTCTCGATCATCCCCACTGAAGAGACGATGCAGGAGCTGGCACTCTACAAGCCAGTCGTCGATCTCCTGTCGAAGAATACGGGCAAGAAGGTCGAATTCTACATGCCGACCTCGTACGCCTCGGTGATCGAGGCGATGCTCGGCAACTGGGTCGACGTCGCCGTCCACGGCCCCAACTCGTATGTGATCGGCAACGAGAAGAGCAAGAACATCGAGGTCTTCGCGACCTATGCCAAGGCCAAGGGCATCTTCCAGGAAGAGGGGCCTGGCTATCATGCCGTCCTGGTGGTCAAGAAGGACGGTAAGTTCAAGGACATTGCGTCCCTCAAGGGCACTGTCGTAGCGCTCGCCGACCCGGCCTCGACGTCCGGCAACCTGATGCCGCGCGTAGAATTTTCGAAGGAGATCGGCGGCGGGGAGCTCGAAGGCTACTTCTCCAAGGTCGTCTATAGCGGCAGCCACGACAAGTCGGCGGTCGCCGTCAGCGAGGGCAAGGCCGACGCGGCGTTCGTGGCGACCCACCGTCTCGACAACGTGATCGAGCGCGGGCTCGTGAAGGCAGAGGATTTCGCGGTGCTGTGGAAATCGCGCCTCGTTCCGCAGGATCCGTTCACGTACCGCAGCCAGCTTTGCGACGGGCTGAAGCAGAAGATCCGGGACACCTTCCTCAACCTGCACAACGAGGAAAGCGCCAAGAAATTTCTCGCGAACCTGAACTCGGTCAAGTTCGTGCCGATGAAGTCGGAGGACTACGACCTCATCCGTGATTTGCGGAAGGCCGAGGAAAACAAGAAGAAGTAGGGCCCGGCCTATTCGACTCGAGCGGGCGGTCGGCCAGGCTGACCGCCCCCAATTTTCCCGGCTTAACTGAAGCGGTATCGCAGTGCCTATACTCGAGGTCCAGGAGCTCAGAGCGCGTTATGCGCGCGGTGGAGCGGAAATCCTCAAAGGCGTCAGCCTCAAAATCGACGCGGACGACTTCTGCGCCGTGATCGGGCCGAGCGGCGCGGGGAAGTCGACGCTGATCCGTTGCATCAATCGCTTGGTGCAGCCGGAGTCCGGCCGCATTCTGCTCTACGGCGAGGACGTGGTGACCATGTCCAATCGCCGGCTGCGCGAAACGCGCCGCAACATCGGCATGATCTTCCAGGAGTTCAACCTGGTGAACCGCATGTCGGTGATGGACAATGTGCTGTCCGGGCGGCTCGGATCGGTCGGTACGCTGCCGAGCTTGTTCAAGCTGTTCGGGCGCGCCGATATCGAGCGTGCACTGACGCTGCTCGATCGGGTCGGCCTGTCCGACCACGTGGATAAGCGCGCGGATCAGCTCTCGGGCGGACAGCGCCAGCGCGTTGGTATCGCGCGGGCACTGATGCAGGATCCGAAGCTGCTGCTTATTGACGAGCCGACGTCCAGTCTCGACCCGAAGATCTCGCGCGAGGTCATGACCCTCATTCGCGACGTTGCGCGCGAGTTCAACGTGCCGGCGCTCGTGAATATCCACGACGTGCAGCTTGCGACGGAATTCTGCAACAAGATCATCGGGCTCCAGGACGGCGTGAAGATGTTCGACGGACCGACGGCAAACCTCGACCGCAAGATGCTCGATACGATCTATGCCATGGAGGTCCTGTGATCATGGCTGTCGCGGGTGCCACCGGCAGCGAGTTGATCGACAGCAGAGTGCTCGCGGTGGAGAGCCGGCGCCGCAGCTCACGCATGCGCACCGCATCCTTCGTAGGCGTTTTCGCCCTACTTGCGGTGGTCTGCCTGTTCAACATCTTGGTCGTCGATACGGACTGGGCCCGCATGGGCTCGCTCGGTGCCGTGCTGGAATCGATCGGCCGTTTCCTTGCCATCGATTGGGAGCTCATCCCGCATCTCATCGAGCCCATTCTCGAAACGTTGATGATGTCGGCTCTCGGCACCACGCTCGGCGCGCTGCTGTGCATCCCCGTCATCTGGCTCGGCGCCCTCAACATCACGCCATCGCGTTGGATCGCCTATCCGATCGGCAGGCTCGCGATGACGCTCAGCCGCTCGATCCACGAGATCGTCTGGGCGCTCGTCTTCGTTTCAGCAGTCGGGCTCGGATCGCTGGCGGGCATTCTGGCGCTGGCCATGCGTTCGATCGGATTTATCGCCAAGATCGTGGCGGAGGCCATCGAGAACGTCGATCCGAAGCCGATCGAGGCCATCCGCGCGGTTGGTGGCAGCCGGCTCCAGGTCCTTCGCTACGGCATCGTCCCGCAAGTTCTGCCGGCGACGATCGGGGTCATCATTTTCGAATGGGACATCAACATCCGCCGCTCGGCGATCATGGGCCTCGTCGGCGCCGGCGGACTGGGCCTCACCTTCCACCGTCAGATGGTGATGTTCAACTATCCAGGCGTGACGACGGTCATCCTGGCGATCCTGCTGCTCATCATCCTGGGCGAGGCGATCTCCTATTACGCACGCAAGGCAGTGATTTGACAGATGCGAGACGTGGCGACACATATGCCCAGCGGCGGGCAACCGATCCAACGGCGGAGTTGGTCACGCTTTCGTTATCCCGATACGCTCATCGCGTTCGGGGTGCAGCTTGCGATCCTCACCTTCCTTGGCGTGTCCCTGGTCTACTTGGATGTGCGGCTCGAGCGGTTGCTCGAGTTTGGCCAACGTTTCGGCGCGCTCATCTACGACCGCTATTATCCACCCGAGCTGAGCGTCATCGCCGAGCCGCGTTATCTGCAGGCGATCCTCGATACGATGCAGATGGCGTATCTCGGCACGCTGTTCGGTCTGCTGTTCGCGGCACCGCTGGCATGGTTCGCCGCTTTCAATCTGTCACCCAACCGTCGTTTTCTCTACCCGCTTGGCCGACTCGCCATCATGGGCTGCCGGGCCGTGCACGAGATGATCTGGACGATTCTGCTCGTCAGCATTCTCGGGTTCGGCATGCTTGCCGGCGCCCTGGCACTGACGCTGTTCTGTATCGGCTTTGCGGGCAAGCTGATGTCCGAGGAGATCGAGGCGATCGACAAGGGCCAGGTCGAAGCCATCCGGGCGAGCGGCGCCAATGAGCTGCAGGTGTTCGTCTACGCGGTGCTGCCGCAAGTTCGCGTGGCCTGGACGGGAATCGCGATCTACACGTGGGACGTCGCATTCCGCGCGGCCACTGTCGTCGGCTTCTTCGGTGCGGGCGGCATGGGCTGGTACCTGCAGCGTTACGTGCAGCAGCTCGAGAGCCAGCGTGTTGCAGCGGTACTGGTATCGATCGTGCTGCTGGTCATGCTGTCTGAGATCGCATCGGCCTGGGCGCGGGCGCGCGTTGCCAAAGCGAAGTGAGATGCAGCGGGTCTCGCGATCGCGTCGGGCCAGATGCGATCGCGGCGCTCTCATTTCGATGCTCTCAGGGCACGTCGCGTCGATGCCCAAGCTGCGCCTCCGAGAGCTGACGGCCGACAGGGTGCTGGCGGCGTAGCAAGGCAGAGCACCGATTGCCGGGCGCGCGCATGATCCGCCAGCCGCGTTGATTCCCTTCCAAAATCGGCCGAATCCGCCGCATTCCGAATCCGGAACCACTCCTACCGGGTGTCGTTAACAGGCGACTCAACATGGAGGTCGCTTAGATGCGGAAATGGATGATCGGTGTGCTGGCCCTTGCCGGGTCGGCGTCCATCGCTGCGCCGGGTGCGATGGCGCAGAGTGAGTTTGGCAAACCCACTTGGGAGGGTTGGTTCGGGATCGAGGATCAATACACCTTCTACACCTCGCCGACCGATCCGAACTACAACTGGATCCCGCCGCAGCCCCGCGCGAGAGCCTATCGGCCGGGCGCGTCCTACTTCAGCCCGCCAGGTGTCGCGGCGCCGGGTAATGGAGGTGATTGCGGAGAATTCTACTACTGGTCGAATGCGCTTGGTCGATGCGTAGACGCCCGCCTGAGGTAGCAGTGCCCAGGACGCGAGGCGGACCCTGTTGCGGTGACAGCCGCTCCGCCTCGCCTTCATCGTCTCATCAGTGGTGATGGTGCCGCTTGAGGCTCTCGCCGGCGTCCCTCACGCAAGTTTTACCATCAGTACGAGCATGCCGATCAGCACGGCGAGCACGACCAGTGCCGTGAGCACCAGCGAGCCGGAGGCCTTCTTCTTCGCGCCACGCGCGGAGCGCGCATGGGAGGTGGCGACTCGTGACGCCACCCTCACGGCCATCGCGTCTTTGGAACCTTCATCCATGGATGACCCTCCCCGGTCCCGGCAGCCGATCGGCGGTCTACCACGTACCCGTGTTCGGCATCGAGGCCCAGGGCTCCTGCTTCGGCAGTGAGCTGCCCTTCTGCAGCAGCTCCAGCGAGATGCCATCGGGTGAGCGGATGAACGCCATGCGCCCGTCGCGTGGTGGACGGTTGATCGTCACGCCCGACTTCATCAGGCGGTCGCACGTCGCATAAATGTCGTCGACCTCATAGGCGAGGTGGCCGAAATTGCGGCCAGAGCCGTACTCCTCCGGGTCCCAGTTATAGGTGAGCTCGATGAGCGGTGCCCGCTCTGCCTCGGCGCGCGCCTGGTCGTCGGGAGCCGCGAGGAAGATGAGGGTGAATCGCCCAGCTTCGTTCTCGACTCGGCGCACTTCCTCAAGGCCCAGCTTGCCGCAGTAGAAGTCGAGGCTCTGCTCGATGTTGCTGATTCGCACCATAGTGTGGAGATAACGCATATCGCCTCCGCGTCGGATCAAGGCTGTGCCTCGTGACATACGCGCCGCGGCGGTCGCGCACAAGCCCGTCCTTACGGCATTTTCAGCATGTCAAGACGGAGCGGCAACGATATGCGGCGGCGAGTTGTCCATGAGCTTGGTGCACTGCTGGGGACAGATCGTGGATCGGCAGGGAACTGCGCATTTTGCCGAATCGACCGAAGGCGCTGTACGAGCGCGCAGTTTTGGCCGAATCAATCTGCGTGATTCGGGAGGCACCAGCCCGTGTACAACTGTGGGCGGCTTAACAACCGATGCGCTGGACCCACAGGGGAAAACTAGCATCAAACAGGCTCTATCGAGGGGATAATTCCTTTGTTTTATCCGATATTTATGAATGGTTCTTAGAGTTCTACATGAGGAGGTATTCCCGACACGGAGATTAAAGGAAGGTAAATTCCTTATGGCTCTCGCGTCCGCGATGTTACATTTTGTGGCGCTTGCTAGAGAGCGGGTTCGGCGGAGAGGGCCTCTGACGCGAACCTGATCCGGTAGGCGAGCAATGTAGCGACGTAAACCCAAGTAGCGGGGTGTGATGATGGGGGATAACAAACTACCTCCCGATCAGACAGATTTGGCACAGATGCTCATCGAGGGCAGCGGCGCCCTGGATCAGCTCCAGTCACTCGATGAAATCGGTGGTCTTGACGTCTTCGAGATCGCTGGCTCGATCAAATGGTTTGACGCTTCCAAGGGCTATGGCTTCATCGTCCCCGACAATGGTCATGCAGACGTGCTGCTGCACGTCACCTGCCTGAGGGCTGGCGGCTATCAGACGGCCTACGAGGGCGCCCGGGTTCATTGCCAGGTGCTGCGCCGGCCGAAGGGGCTGCAGGCGTTCCGTATCCTCAGCATGGACGAGAGCACCGCGATTCATCCATCGCAGCTCCCGCAGCGGACCCATGTCGTGGTACAAGCCGAAAGCGACTGGGAGCGGGCGATGGTGAAGTGGTTCAACCGCGTCCGCGGGTTCGGCTTCCTGACACGCGGGGAGGGTACTCCTGACGTATTCGTGCACATGGAGACACTGCGCCGGTTCGGCTTCACCGAGCTCCGGCCCGGGCAGATCGTGCAAGTGCGCTGGGGACACGGCTACAAGGGCTGCATGGCGGCCGAGCTGCGCCCCGATGGCCCCACGTCGGGGCTGCCGTCGCAGCACTGAGAGGTCGCCAATCTCTCGTTTGTGGCCCATTGCGAACAGGGCCGCCTTCCCGGCGGTCCTGATTTTTTTGTTGGCGGCAGTGGTCGCCATGATCGCTGCCGTCCCATCGACTGAGGCCAAGATGCGCCGGGAAACGCTGGTTCTGGTGACGGCGACCGGGGAGCACAAGATCGACATCGAGGTCGCGGAGACGCTCGAGGAGAAGTCGTTGGGATTGATGTTCCGCCGCAGCGTCCCCGAGGGCACCGGCATGCTCTTCCCCTACGGCGCGCCGCAGGAAGTGACCATGTGGATGCGCAATACACTTATTCCGCTCGACATGGTCTTCATTCGCGAGGATGGCATCGTCCATCGGATCGAGGAGCGCACGGAGCCGTTGTCGGAGCGCACGATTGCCTCGAAAGGCCCGGTAACTGCGGTGCTGGAGCTTGCTGGCGGCGCCGCTCAGCGGCTCGGGCTGCGCCCTGGCGACCAGGTTCTGAGCCGGCACTTCAAGACGCCAAAGCGTTGAGAACAGAGTTTTTTTAGGCACTCGACCAAGGTTGACCTTCGAGTCAGCCCCAAGCACAATCCCGGACAATCAACGGGAGCTAGTCTCAAGGAGGAAATCTATGAAACGAGGCCTGCTGGTGGCGGGTGTCGCCGCCCTTTTCGCACTCGCGCACGGCCAACCGGCCGCTGCAGAAGTCACGACACTCCGCGCCTCCAAGCAGTTCGGGCTCGGCTACGTCCAGTACATGATCATGGAGGACCAGGGGCTCGTCCAGAAGCACGCGAAGGCGGCTGGACTCGGCGATATCAACGTCGAGTGGAAGACCTTCCGCTCCTCCGACGTGATGAACGACGCCCTGATCTCGGGCAACGTCGACTTCGTTTCGCTCGGCGTTCCGGGATTGATGACGATCTGGGACCGCACCAAGGGCTCGATCGATGTGAGGGGTGCCGCTGGTCTCAACGCGCTCCCGCTGGCGCTGATGGTGCGTGACGACAGCATCAAGAGCCTCAAGGACTTCAACGAGAAGCACCGCATCGCGGTCCCTGCCGTGAAGGTCTCCAACCAGGCGATTCTGCTGCAGATGGCGGCCGAGAAGGAGTTCGGCCCCGGCAATCACACCAAGCTGGATCACCTGACCGTCACGATGTCGCATCCGGATGCGACCATTGCGATGATCACCGGCAACAAGGATGTCACCGCCAACTTCTCGTCGGTGCCGTTCCAGCACCGTCAGGGGAAAACCCCGGGCATCCGCCGGCTGATGACGTCGACGGACATCATGGGCTCGCCGTTCTCCTTCAACGTCGTTGCAACGACGGCCAAGTTCCGTGAGCAGAACCCGAAGGTCTACAAGGCCTTCATCGCCGCGCTCCATGAGGCGACCGAGATCGTCAACAAGGACAAGAAGCTCGCGGCCGAGACCTACCTGAAGATCTCGAAGGACAAGGCGCCGATCGAGGAAGTCCTGGAGCTGCTCAACGATCCCGAGCACCAGTTCACCGCAAAGGTCACTCCCATCGACGGCATGATTCAGTTCATGGCCCGCACCGGCAACTTCAAGAACAAGCCGACCAGCGGCAAAGAGCTGCTGTTCCCTGAAGCCCAATAAGTATTTGGCCGAGGCGGCCGTTGTGCCGCCTCGACCCACGGGAGATTCGCTCTGTGAGTCCACGGAATGCGCCACTGTCGACGCCGCTTCTGTCAGTTGACGGCGTGACGCTGCAGTACAAGACCAAGCATCATCTGGTGACGGCGACCTATCGGGTCAGCTTCGACGTCATGCCCTCCGAGCGCTATGTGGTGCTGGGGCCCTCCGGATGCGGCAAGTCGACGATCCTGAAGGCCATCGGCGGCTACATGCAGCCGACCGAAGGCACGATGAAGCTCAAGGGTCAGACGATCCAGAAGCCGGGTCCTGATCGCGTCATGGTGTTCCAGGAGTTCGATCAGCTCCTGCCATGGAAGACCGTCAAGAAGAACGTAATGTTCGCCCTCGAAGCCTCGGGCCGCCTCAAGGGAGCGGCTGCTGAGGAGAAGGCGATGCAGGCGATCACAAAGGTCAACCTCGCCAAATTTGCCAACAGCTACCCGCACACGCTCTCCGGCGGCATGAAGCAGCGCGTGGCCATCGCGCGCGCGCTCGCCATGGAAGCGGACGTGCTGCTCATGGATGAGCCGTTCGCGGCCCTCGATGCGCTCACCCGGCGGCGTATGCAGGATGAGTTGATGCAACTTTGGGAGGAGACCCGGTTCACCGTCCTGTTCGTGACCCACTCGATTCCCGAGGCCGTCCGCATCGGCAGCCGCATTCTGCTGCTGTCGCCACATCCGGGCCAGGTGAAGGCCGAGCTCAACAGCGACGGCAGCGATGCGGTCGATCCCGAAACCGGTCTCAGGCTTTCGGAGCGTATCCAACGAATGCTGTTTGCCGATCAGATCGAGGCGGGAGGGCCTGTTCATGACTGATGCCGCCATCCAGCCCGCCGCGCGTCCCGAGTACGTCCAGGAAGGGCCGCTGAACCAGAATTTCGGCGTCGTCGAGAAGCCGCTGAGCCTGTGGGAGCGACTGTACGACAACGGTGCGTTCCGCAAGACGATCCTGCTCGTCGCGATCGCGGCCGCTTGGGAGCTCTATGCGCGCCACCTCAACAATCCGCTGCTGATCCCGACGTTCTTCGAGACGCTGCGGACGTTCCTTGCCGCGATCGCGTCGGGTGAACTGCCGGAGAAGGCGGTCAACTCGGTGCGCTTGCTCATGCAAGGCTATGCGCTGGGTCTGGCGCTGGCGCTCGGGCTGACCGCACTGGCGATGATGACCCGGATCGGCAACGATCTGCTCGAGACATTGACCTCGATGTTCAATCCGCTGCCGGCCATCGCGCTGCTGCCGCTGGCGCTGATCTGGTTCGGTCTCGGCGACAAGAGCATCATCTTCGTGCTCGTGCATTCGGTGCTGTGGGCCGTCGCCCTCAACGCGCACTCGGGATTCCGTGCGGTCTCCAACACCCTGCGCATGGTGGGGCGCAACTACGGCCTGACCGGCATGCGGTTCGTGTTCAAGATCCTGATCCCGGCTGCCTTCGCCAGCATCCTGACCGGGCTCAAGATCGGCTGGGCGTTCGCCTGGCGCACGCTGATCGCGGCTGAGCTCGTCTTCGGGGCCAGCTCCGGCAAGGGCGGGCTCGGCTGGTACATCTACGAGAGCAAGAACCAGCTCGACATTCCCTCCGTGTTCGCCGGCCTGTTCTCGGTGATCCTGATCGGACTCCTCGTCGAAAACCTGATCTTCCGCAACCTGGAGGTCATCACGGTGAGGAAGTGGGGCATGCAGAGCTAAGGCATAAGCTAAGGCGGCGTGAATTGGCTGAGGTCGTGGATTCCGATCGCACCCTCGAGCCCAGCCACTCGCGTCACCATGCTCTCGAAGCCATCGTCGCCGAAGAGCATGTGCTCTTGCCGCTCGAACTCCTCCGCCAGCGAGTCGTACTCGTTGGCGGAGACGACGTTTTTGAGCTTCGGAAACAGGTCCGTGTCCTCACGAGCCGCATGCGGCCGGTACATGGTGATGAACGACTGCATGGCGCCGGTCAGCCGGCGTCGGTCGTCGTCACTCCAGGGTGGCCGTGCTGCAAGCTGCAGGATCGTAGCGGTCACATTGCGCCCGGCCCCATGCTGGACGCGTAGCGTCTCAACGAGGTCGATCATCTGCCCGGCGTTTCGGAAGCGCGGGAAGACGTAATTCTCCTCGAGTTTCTCGTGATAGTTCTGGATGAAGTCGCGCACGATCTCGGCGGAGCTGTTGAGAACCGCCGGGTCGAAATTCTCACCGGCCAATAGCTTCGGCATCAGGGCTTCGTAAATCAGGAGCACGCGGTCGAGCACGCCATGCTCCCGCATCAGGTCCTCGGGCGGGGTGACCTCCACGCCACCAGAGCTGGCTTCAGGCTGAGTGAGGCTGCCCGCTTGACCTCCCGGTTGTGCTGCTGCCGGGCGCGTGATAATGGCGGGCGCGAAAACTCCCAGCAGACCGGCGCTTCCAACGGCTCGCACGACGTTGCGCCTCGATCTATCGAAAGGCATTGCACAACTCCGAGAGGCCATGGGGGCAGGCGCGCTTCGCGGACCCGGTTCAGGCACGCCAGGCGCTCTCGTTCTTTTTCTCGAAGTCGTGGAATGCTTTCGTGAGACCGTTGAGGACCTCGGCCGTCGTTTCGAACATGGCCTTGAGCTGAGGGTCGTCGACTTTGTCGATGTCGTCGCGCAGGTGCGTGACGGTCTCCTGAAGCCGCTGCGTCATCTTCCGGGTGCGGTGGCGCGGATCGCGTTCGTCTGCTGGCACGGTCATCTCCCGTTGGAAAGGACTGCCTGTTCCGCAAGGTGCTCTCAATGGCAATTCCGCCTCGCTTGAGGGCGGAACGGGCCGCGAAGCCAAACGGTTCCGACGTGAATTGCGACGGTCGAGTTGCCCGGCCTCAGGATGTCTTGGCGAGCCAAAGCCCCCAGCTCCAGACGGCGAGGTAGCCAACAAGACCAGCCAGCGCCACATAGACCCCTGTGGGGACGCTGTTTTTCAGAACCAGACCGTAGAGAAAGACGGCGACCGAGAGCACGCCCGAGCCGACGAGGATGAGGGCGTAGGCGAAGGCAAACACGGGCGATACCGCCTCGTGCGCGGCAGTCGTGGAAGCTTCGTGGGTCATCGATGTCCCCGGTGTCCAGCCAATTCACCGGAGGCCGCGGCGCTGCTGAGCATCCGCTCACGGCTCCTGCGACGATAACTGGCATCGGGCTGTTTCGATGCATGCGGCAGCGCGATTGCGGCCCAATCCGCGGCGCTGCTCCTGCCCAGGAGGCTTGGCGGGGCTGCGAACCGATCTTCTTCGGCGCGCCTTACCGCTTCGGTGCTGCCACCTCGGCCGTTCGCCCTCTAGTCGGCTTCCGCATCTTCCTCATCGAGCGTGCGGCGGATTGGCCGGATGTCGCGGCCCGGCAGGAGAAGCAGCAGCAACACCATGGGCGGGAAAAGGAATGACCACGCCATCCAGAAGGAATGGTCGCGCTTTTTGAGCCCTGCGAGCAGGCCGCCGATGGCCAGCGACGCGAGCGCAACAAGTCCCCAGATGACGATGAATTGGACCATGGCCTCCCTCGCCCGCGCCAACGAGCCCCGTGTCGTGCCTGTGAAATGTGGCGAAGTTCAGCGGCCCTCGCGTTGCGCGAGGGCCATCTGGCAGGGGCTTAAGCGAGCGTCCCGATCTCGACGTCGAGGCCGAGGTCGAGCACCGGCGCGGAGTGGGTGAGCGCGCCGATCGAGATCAGGTCGACCCCTGCTTCGGCGATCGCCCTGACCGTTTCGAGATTGACCCCGCCGGAGGCCTCCGTGATCACGCGCCCGTCGACCTCGCGCACCGCTTCGGCGAGCTGGGCAGGCGTCATGTTGTCGAGCAGCACGGCGTCGATGCGGTGCTGGAGCGCCTCGCGAAGCTGATCCAGCGTATCGACCTCGATCTCGATCTTCACCATGTGACCCGCTCGGGCGCGGGCGGCCGCGATCGCCTGCCCGATGCCGCCGGCAACGGCGATATGATTGTCCTTGATCAGAACGGCATCGAAGAGGCCGATGCGGTGGTTCATGCCGCCTCCGGCGCGCACCGCGTATTTCTCGAAGGCCCTGAGACCCGGCGTGGTCTTGCGCGTATCGACGATATGCGCCCTGGTTCCGGCGACAGCGTCGACGTAGCGCCGGGTCAGCGTGGCGATGCCGCTCAAACGTCCGAGGAAATTGAGCGCGACCCGCTCGCCCGTGAGCAGGGCGCGGGCACTGCCGGAGACACGGGCAACGACCGCGCCGGCTTCGACGCTGCTTCCATCGGGAACGAAGATATCGAGCTGGGTCGTCGGGTCGAGCTGGCGGAATGCTGCGGCTGCGAGGTCCAGGCCGGCGATGGTGCCCGGCTTGCGCGCCGCGAAGACGCCGGATGCGGTCATCTCCGGGGCGATCACCGAATCGGTGGTGATATCGCCGGCGAGCCCGAGGTCTTCGGCCAGTGCGGCAGCGACGGCGCTCTCGATCAGTGGGCTGGGCAGGCGGGCATCGAAGGCGGCTCTCGACATCATTGTGCTGGTTTCCCGTCTGTCTTGGTTCCGATTACTGCGGCGAGCCCGCCTCCCTTGAGCGCCGACCTGAGGTCGAGGCCCGCCAGGGTGATCGCGCTGCGGCGCTGCCACTGCGCGACTGGCTCCGGGTAATCACTGCGGTAGTGGCCGCCACGGCTTTCCTTGCGGCGCAGGGCGCATTCGGTGATGAGGCGGGCGGCCAGCGTGGCATTCTCGATCATCGGGTCGCCGTCGCCGGCTTCGGCGATGGCCCGCAACATATCGAGCGCCCGCGTCAGCCCGGCGGCATCGCGCTCGACGCCGACGTAGCGGGTCATGGTCGCCCTGATCATGCCGATGGCCTCGGCGCGCGCGGCGAAGTCCGGCAGATGCGAGGCCCGGGTCCGCTCGAGCGCGATGCGAGTCGTCATGCCGCGCTCGAGGCGGGCGATGTCGGCGGCGACGCGGGCTCCGAACACGACGGTTTCGAGCAGCGAGTTGGAGGCGAGCCTGTTGGCCCCGTGCAGCCCGGTGGCGGCGACCTCGCCGGCCGCCCAAAGGCCCGGAACGCTGGTGCGGCCCCAGGCGTCGGTTCGGATGCCGCCCATGTGATAGTGCGCGGCCGGCGCCACCGGCAGCGGCTCGGTAACCGGGTCGATCCCGGCCGCCCGGCAGCGCGCGTAGACGGTAGGAAAGGCCTCCGGGAACCGGGACCCGATCGCCGCGCGGCAATCGAGGTATGCGCCACGGCCGGCAGCGATCTCGCCGAAGAGGGCACGTGCCACGATATCGCGCGGTGCGAGCTCCGCATCCGGATGCACGCCAACCATGAAGCGTTCGCCCGCGCTGTTGATCAGGGTCGCGCCTTCCCCGCGCAGCGCCTCGGTCGCGAGCGGCGCCGGGTCGGCGCCGACGTCGAGCGCCGTCGGGTGAAACTGAACGAACTCCGCATCGGAGATGGTGGCGCCGGCTCGCGCTGCCATGGCGATGCCTTCGCCGCGGGCTTGCGGTGGATTGGTGGTGACTGCGTAGAGCCCTCCGATTCCGCCTGTCGCCAGCACGACCGCGCGGGCGCCATCGAGCACGTATGTTGCGGCCGGATCGTCGTTGCGGGCGAGACGCACGCCGGTGACGCGCTCGCCGGTTTTGATGAGCGATAGCGCCGAGACGTTCTCGATGACCGTGATTGAGCGGGTCCGCTTCACGGCGCGAATGACGGCATCGGTGATGGCACGTCCCGCTGCGTCACCGGAGACTCGAACGACGCGGTTGGCGGAGTGCGCGGCTTCGCGTGACAGAACGAAGTGGCCCTGACTGTCACGATCGAACGGGACGCCGTAGGCCAGGAGGTCGCGCACACGGTCGCCGGCCTCGGCGGCGACAATACTGGCGATGTCCTCGTCGACGATCCCGGCTCCGGCGCGGATGGTGTCGGCCGCGTGCTGCTCGGCGGTGTCACCCTCGCTGACGGCGGCTGCGATGCCGCCCTGGGCCCAGGCACTCGAGGTGCCTTCTCCGAGGGGTGCGGGAGAAATGACAGTGACGGGCGCAGGCGCGAGTTTCAGGGCCGTGAACAGCCCGGCGAGACCCGCTCCGACGATGATGATGTCGCCGCCGGCCGTCGCCTGATTTGCTCGCCCGTTTCTGTTCATGAATGAAGTCCGGGCCGCCGCTGGAATGGCTTCGAGCGGCGGCCCCGTGTCGTCAGTTGGTCAGGTTGATCATCCGCTCGACCGCGCGGCGGGCGCGTTCGGCAACGAGCGGATCGACCGTCACCTCGTGGCGCATGTAGACGAGGCTTTCGAGGATGTTCTGCAGCGTGATCCGCTTCATGTGCGGGCACAGATTGCAGGGCCGGATGAACTCGGTCTCGGGCACCTCGGCAGCAACGTTCGAGCTCATCGAGCATTCGGTTACGAGCACCACCTTGGGCGGACGGTTCTTCTTGACCCAGTCGATCATGCCCGCGGTCGAGCCCGTGAAGTCGGCCGTCTTGATGACGTCCGGCGGGCACTCGGGGTGGGCAATGATCCGGACGCCCGGATCAGCGGCGCGGAATGCCTCGAGCTCCTCGGCCGTGAACCGCTCGTGCACCTCGCAGTGGCCCTTCCAGGTGATGATCTCGACGTCCGTCTTGGTCTGCACGTACTTGGCGAGATACTCGTCCGGGATCATCAGCACGCGCGGCACGCCGAGGCTCTCCACCACCTTCACGGCGTTCGCGGAGGTGCAGCAGATGTCGCTCTCGGCCTTCACGTCCGCCGACGTATTGACGTAGGTGACGACGGGCACACCCGGATAGGCCTCACGCAGCATGCGCACGTCCTCCCCGGTGATGGAGGAGGCCAGCGAGCAGCCCGCCCTGAGATCAGGGATGAGGACCGTCTTGTCGGGGTTCAGGAGCTTGGAGGTTTCCGCCATGAAGTGAACGCCGGCCTGGACGATCACGTCCGCGTCGGTCCGGCCCGCTTCCTTCGCGAGCTGCAGGCTGTCGCCACGGATGTCGCCGACGCAACTGAAGATCTCCGGCGTCATATAGTTGTGCGCCAGGATGACGGCGTTCCGTTCCTTCTTGAGGTCGTTGATGGCCTTGATGATGGGGGCGAACTGCGGCCACTCGAGCGGTGTGATCACCTTCGAGACTTTGGCGTAAAGCGGCTCCATCTCCCGAGCCAGTGCGGGTGTGAATTTCAGCTCTGGCATGGGCAGCACGTGGCGGTTCTTGGTTGCCGCCGCAGCCGATTCAATCTGAGCCATGGCCATGGGAGCGCTCCCTCTTGGTCCTTGCCATCAATGCTCACGTTGAGCATTAGTGCGATCTGAAAAAATCCCGGCTGGAACCGGACTGTTTCATATGCTCTGTTTGAGCATTGTTGAGTGACTAAAGATATGACAGATGCGTGTCGATTTCCAGTGGCGCGTTGCTCTGTCACTGGGTGCGAGGGTTGTGATTTTCGAGGGGCAGCGGCGCATTCGGCCGTGCACGTTCCTCTCACGTCCTCCTGAATGCGTTTCAGCCGCGGCCCTGCTTGACGCGCACGCCCGGAGCCGGCCGCTCGAGCAGCACTTCGCGACGGAAACGGTAGAGCCGCGCCGGACGCCCGCCGGTTTTCGCGCGCACCTCGCCCGTCGGCTCCACGAGCCCCGCGCTTTCTACGAGCCTGCGAAAGTTCTGCTTGTGTAGATGGGGGCCTAGGATCGCCTCGACGGTCTTCTGCAACTCGTAAAGGGTGAACTCGTCGTCCATCAACTCGAAGACGACCGGCCGGTATTTGATCTTTGCCCTGATCCGGCCGATTGCCGTCGCCAGAATGCGTCGGTGATCGTACCGCATCGGTGCACCGAGCCGGGGCAGGGTGCCCCAAGTCAGCGCCGCCTCACGGCCATCGCGGCGTGCTTCCTCCACGAGCCCCGCGCCGTAGAGGAGCTCGAAGCGCTCCAGCACCTTCTCCTCGTCCCAGCTTCCGCCGAAAAGCCCGAAGCAGACACGGAGCCGCTCCGCGCGCTGGGCGTTGCGACCGGATGAGGATGCTGACGGTCTCTCTGCCCAGGCCAGCAGCCTCGGCTCGATCAGCTCGGTGAGGATGGCCGGCTTGCCGCGCCGCCAGTCCTCCCAAGGAAAGTAGTCGTACCAGCTCCGCCAATCCCACCGCTCCGACTCGCCGCCTTCCCCGGGGCGCGTCAGGGCGAGGTAGCCGATCGAAACCACATGCGGGCCGGTATCGCCGGGCTGAGCATGCCGGCCGCGGTCGCCGAACGTATAGAGCTGTTCGACGTACCCGAGCTCGAGGCCCGTCTGCTCGGCCACCCACGTGCGCAGGCCGCTTTCGAGTGTGCGGTGGTCGAGCGGAGAGAAGGGGCCGAATGGCAACGCGTCGCTCACCTGCCCAAGCTCGCCGCGCGGGCGCACCACGAGCACGACCGGCTCATCCCTGCGCACGGCAAGGATTGCTGCATTGAGCCCGATTTCGACCGCTGCCACCTCGCGCCACTCCCGTGCCTCGCTCTCGCCTCCTGGCGATCGAGTTGTCTGCTTCAGGTGCGGTTCGAAGGTCATCGCTGATCTCCCATGCTCCGCGACTAGTGAGCGATCGTGGCGAATTTCGGAACCATAAAGCCGTATACGGAAAGGCTGTGTATTGCCCGCATTTGCAATTTTCGCAACACGCACTTAGGTGGATCCGGCAACTTGTCGTTGTGCCGATGCCGCTGCACGCGCGATCGGCAAGTCCATCCCGCCGTTCGGGCCTATCCGATACGGCAGGCCAGCTTGAACGGTATGGCTTCGCGCGCGGGCTCGGCCGGCCCCATCAGATCGATCGCCTCCAGCATCCGGCCGCGCCGGCTGAGCTGGTCATCGGCCAGCCTAACGAGGAGCCGGTTGGGGGAGGCGGTCGGCGAGGCTTTCCGGATGCGCTCCGCCACGAGATGTTCCGGGGCATCGGGGTTCAAGGCGCAAAGCGTAATGAAGGCTGCGGCCGTCGAACGGCTGATTCCGGCCCAGCAGTGCACCACCAGCGGCCCGCGCGAGTTCCAGCTCGCTGCGAAGCGGATGAGATCTGCGACGTGCTCCGCGCCAGGATGCACCATGCCTTCCTGCGGCTCGGTGATGTCATTGATCGCGAGCCGGAGGTGATTGAACGGCTCGATCCCGTGCGGTGTCTCGAGCATGGTCTGGCGGTTGATCAGCGTGATGAGATGCCGCGCGCCCGTCATTTGCAGGGTATCCCGGACGCGGCTGAGAGGGCAGACATGGATCGTATCCATGCCCTCGCGCGCGCTGGCGCTCCGGCGGGCCGGAGTCGGCGGGAGATGGCTGTCGAGGCTCATCGAGGGGCTCGCGGTGTGATCACCCGGCTCGCGCGGCAACCGTGTGACGCGAGCCGTCGATCACATGACCGGAGTTGCCAAGCAATTGCAAGTCCCGGCGCGTGCAACTTGGTTGGTTGGGGCTAGTGGGCGGATCCCGGGGGTGAAGCGCCTCCGTTCGCGGTCAGTCGCCCTTCTGCTTTCGGCGCCCGCGGCTCGCCAGATTGACCCCGCTCTCGAGGGGCGAGCCGCTCGTGTCGGCTGGCATGCCGCCCAAGCCGACGCCCGGCCGGTCGCCGGGATCGTTGGGCGGGTCGAGCGAGCTTCCCTGCGGCGACACGGCGGCGCCGAGATAGTTGTTCGTCTCCGGCTCGATCGGCGCCTCGTGCTCATGCGCCCGTGGGGCATGCGGCGCGCCCTTCTTGCGATAGGCGCGGATGACGAGGTTGTTGTCGACGCCGGTCACGCCCTCAGCCTCGAAGGCGACGACCTCCACCATCTGGCGCGTGAGCTCGTTAGGCACGGTACCCGTCAACACCACGCGCGTGTTCGCGACTTGGACCTCCACGTCCGTTGCGTCGATGCCGGGATCGTCTGCGAGCCGGTTCTGGACGTCCTCGCGGATGTGCTCGTCTGCCGGGTGCGCGCCCTCGGGCGGCCCGTCGCCACTCATCTTCCTCGTTTCCCAACCCATGACGCCCTTGCTCCTGCTCCCAGGTGCTCTTGCCCAATGTCAACGTCGGGGTGCCTTGGGCGGTTGCATCGGGGGCCTAGCCAGCCGGAACCCTCGCAGGCGGGGCGAGTTTCGGAGCATGGTCGTTGCGGCTGCCATCAGAGGGATTCTGCCCAATGAAAGTCTCCGACGTCATGACCCGGAACGTGGAGGTCATTTCGCCCGATGCCAGCCTGCGCGAGGCGGCGCGCAAGATGGACAATCTGAATGTGGGCGTCTTGCCAGTTTGTGACGGCCAGCGGCTCGTCGGCGTTCTCACCGACCGCGACATCACGGTGCGCGCCACGGCGATCGGGGAATCTCCCGATGTCACGCGCGTGGACGAGATCATGTCCGGCGAGGTGTGGTGGTGCTACGACGACGACGCGATCGAGGACGTCGCCCACCGCATGGGCGAGAAGCAGGTCCGTCGCATGCCGGTCGTCGATCACAACAAGCTGCTGGTCGGCATCGTCGCGCTCGGCGACATGGCGACCGACCTCGCGCCAGGAACGGAGGACGCCTTGCGGCAGATCTCTGAGCCTTCGGAGCCGGACCTTTCGGGCACACTGTCGAGCCGCCGGGCCGAGCAAACCTGAAACTCGAGGATCATCCGGGGAGCCTGCTCATGCCCGCAGAGCCCACGACCACCCGCTCCAACGACCTGATTTCGGAAGATATCGTCGCTGCTTACGAAGTCGAGCCGCAGATCGACGAGACCGAGATCGACGTGGATGTCACCGACGGGGTGGTCGTGCTCAACGGTACGGTGGACACTTACGCCATCAAGGAGCTTGCCGGCCACATCGCCGCGCACATCGCCGGTGTCACCGAGGTGCAGAACCAGCTGCGCATCCGCAAGGATGCGGGCGTGCTCTCCGATATCAGGACCAAGCGGGAACGCACGGCGAAGTGACGCTCCGGGGGCTTCCGGTCGGCGAGGAGGCGGAGAGGGCTATGGCCCCTGCCGCCGGGACATGAACGCAAGCCGCTCGAAGAGGTGCACGTCCTGCTCATTCTTGAGCAGCGCCCCGTGCAGCGGCGGGATCAGCTTGCGCGGGTCGCTCTCACGCAGCACATCCGGACTGATGTCCTCGTTCAGCAGCAGCTTGATCCAGTCGAGCAACTCGGAGGGCGAGGGCTTCTTTTTCAGGCCCGGCACTTCGCGGATGTCATAGAAGATCTTCAACGCTTCCGCTGCGAGCCGCGCCTTGAGCCCGGGGAAGTGGACTTCGACGATGGCCCGCATCGTGTCCGCGTCGGGGAATTTGATGTAGTGGAAGAAGCAGCGGCGCAGGAAGGCGTCCGGCAATTCCTTTTCGTTGTTGGACGTGATGATCACGATCGGCCGATTGCGGGCCTTGATCGTCTCGCCGGTCTCGTAGACGAAGAACTCCATCCGATCGAGCTCCTGAAGGAGGTCGTTCGGGAAATCGATGGCGGCCTTATCGATCTCGTCGATGAGGAGCACGGGGCGCCCCTCCATCGCGAAGGCTTCCCAGAGCTTCCCGCGCCGGATGTAGTTGCGGATATCCTTCACGCGCTCGTCGCCGAGCTGGCTGTCGCGCAGGCGGCTCACGGCATCGTATTCGTAGAGGCCCTGCTGGGCCTTGGTGGTCGATTTGATGTGCCACTCGATGATCGGTACGCCGAGCGACTTCGCGACCTCGATCGCCAGCATCGTCTTGCCGGTCCCCGGCTCTCCCTTGACGAGCAGCGGCCGCTGGAGCGTGACGGCGGCATTGACCGCAATGGTCAGGTCCTTCGTTGCGACGTAGTTTTCCGTTCCTTCAAATCGCATCGACAACTTCGGCCTCCATCCAGGTCCCCGGCAAGCGGGGCAGAGTAGTGAGCCGGCCTCGACCCAGCAAGACGCGCTGAATCGGGAATCTGCCTGAGACGAGCGACGGTGTTGCTCGACCTGGGTGCACGCCATCGATTCGAGGCGCGCCCAGCTCGTCATGTGCGAAAAGTCACAATGCTGCGCTGCAGCATCGAAGCGTCGCTTTGGCTCGAATTCTTCTCAGTAAATCCCGCGGAGGCGGTGGCAAGCCTCGGAAAAACCGAGCCGGCTGGAAGATTTGTTGCATCTCACCTGAGACAGGAAGACAGGTTCTCATTTGCCAACGTCAAGAAGCATCACGGGAATTTCTTGACTTGGCAACTTGGCAAGCTAAAAGCGGGGGCAATCGTCCATGCTCAGTGTGCGCTCGTCCCCGGTGACCGCGCCATTCGTGATTCGCAGGCCCATTATGAGCACTACGAAAGATCGAAAATCGCATGAGAAGACCCAGGCCAAATCCATGAAGGTGGAGGCAACGCTGTCGAGCCTGTTGTTGCCCGAGGACTATCGCCCGTCAGACGACGAGCCCTTCATGAACGAACGGCAGCGCGCCTATTTCCGGCGCAAGCTGTTGGCCTGGAAGGAAGAAATCATCCTGCAGACCCGCGAGACGCTGATGGGCCTGCATGAGGATTCGGCGCAGCACGCCGATCTGGCCGATCGGGCCACGTCCGAGACGGACCGGGCGCTGGAGCTCAGGGCGCGCGACCGTCATCGCAAGCTCATCGCCAAGATCGATGCGGCGCTCGCCCGGATCGAGGATGGCACCTACGGCTATTGCGAGGAGACCGGCGAGCCCATCGGGCTGCGCCGCCTCGATGCAAGGCCGATCGCCACCTTGAGCCTGGAGGCCCAGGAGCGGCACGAGCGCCGCGAGCGGGTCTACCGCGAGGACTGAAACTCTGAGCTTTGCAAACGCCCCGCACTTGCGGGGCGTTTTGCTCTGATGTTCAGCCAGGGTCAGCCGAGTGCGTACCGCTCAGGTGGATCGGCCGTGGCCGTGATGACGCGGACGGAATAGGTCCCCGCCCGCCTCGCCGTCTCACGCGTCGACGACCGGAGCCGGCGTGGTCCGAGGAGTTTCGGGACGGGCCTGCGTGTCGGCGCTCGTTTCAGCGGCCTTTTTCATCTCCTGCTCCTGGCGGCGGGCCTCCAGCACGCGCGAGAACGCCTGGCGCACGCCGTCGAGGTCACGGAGGTGGATGTCGTGCTGCGGGTACGGAATCTCGATACCTTCCTCGCGGAACGCCTTGGCTATGGCGATACGCAAGTTGCTCGCCGCGGTCCCCCTTTGATTGACATCCGGCACAAAGGCGCCCACCAAGAAAATCAGAGCACTGTCGCCGAAGTTGTCAAATCGGACAAACGGCGCCGGTTGCTTGAGCAATCCCGGTGTCTCGCCAACAACACGGTTCAGGATCTCGAGCACCCGTTCGGGGTCGCTATCGTAAGAGACCCCGACGTGAAACATAACTCTGCCGATGGCGTTGCGATGGGTAAAGTTCGTCACCGCGCCGGTGATGAGCACCGAGTTGGGAATGATAAGGCTCGCGCGGTCGAAGGTCTCGATCTCGGTCGCGCGCACGTTGATGCGGCGGACGTAGCCCTCCTGGCCGTTGACGACGATCCAGTCGCCGACCTTGATCGGCCGTTCGACAAGAAGGATGATCCCCGACACTAGGTTGTTGAAGATGGCCTGCAGGCCGAAGCCGATGCCGACGGAGAGCGCGCCCGCGACGATGGCGAGGTGTGTGAAGTCGAGGCCCGCATAGGACAGCGCAAGGATCGTCGCCAGCGCCACACCGGCATATCCGACGCCGGTCAGCACCGAATGCGAGATGGACCGGTCGACCCGGGCCGGCCCGAGCACCGCGGTGTCCAGCCAGCGCTGGATGACCCGGGTGACGAACAGCAGGCCGAGGAAGAACAGTACCGCAACCAGGATGCGCGCGAGCGAGATTCTGAACTGGCCGATTTCGAAGCCGAAGATCGCAAGCTTCAGCCAGTCGAGGATGTCCTCCTGCGAGTAGCCCCAGCTCATCAGCAGGAACGGCAGGGCCGCGACGAGCAGGACCAGCTCGAGCATGAACACGATGCTGCGCGTGACGTAGCCCGTCCGCTCGTGATCGAGACCGAGCCTCGCCTCCAGAATGCGTCCGACAGGGCGCTCGCCGTCGATGAGCGCACTGGCGATGCGACGGATGGCGAGGTGGGCCACCATCAGGGCCAGCGCCGTCCCTCCAACGAGGATGACCTGCTTGGAGATGAATCGCCCCAGGGCCACGTACCCCGTGAGGGTCGTCACGATGATGATGATGGCGAGCAGGGTGATCGGCAGTTTCAGCCAGCGCGGATGCGAGCGTGCGATCGGCTCGAGGAGGGCCACTTCGCGACGCGCGAGCGGCACGCGCACGAACGCGATCAGCATCGCCGCGAAGGCGAGGCTCGTCAGGGATGCCTGGGCGACACCGACCTCGAGCGGCAGGTAAAGCATCTTGACGACGGCGCTCAGCAACAGATCGAGCGCGGCGACTGCGGCGAACACGCGCGCCAGCCTGAGCAGCTTCGGCGCGCTGGCATCGGCGATATCGGCAAGCGGGACGCCCGTTGGTCCTGGCCCAAAAGCGACTTCGGCAACGGCAGAGACGGCCATGTAAATCGCGAACGACAGCAAGGCCGCCAGGGCGAACTCCCCGACGGTTAGCGTCAGGAGATCGAGCGCGACGAGGCCGCCATAAAGTGTGCCGGCTGCCGCGAGCGGCGGTAGTGCATGCAATGCGACTGCCCAGCTTGCATTGCCGGCCCGCGGGAAGAAGCTGGTGAGACCGTATGTGGTCGACTGCAGCCGACGCTGGAGCCGGGGTAGGATCCATCTCGTCGCGAGATACGCGCCGGCGGTGGCTGCCAGGATGAGAAGAAGAAGAGGCCACTGGGGCCGGACGCCGTTCCACCAGTCGAGAGCGAGGTTTTTGATCTGCCGGCCTGCACGCGGCATGTCCTCGGAGAGGTGCTGCCAAGTCGAGGTCGCGAGGATGCTGCCCGAGCGTATCAGGAGATCGCGCGCGAACAGGGCTTGCCGCAGATCCTGGACGTGACCGACGAGTTGGCGCGCGCGCACCAGGGCCAGCTCGGCCGTCTTGATGGCACCGGCGATCTCCGCCTCGTGCGCGGAGAGCTGTGAGCGTTCGGCGGCAATCGCAGGCGCTTCGGGCGCGGCATCCTTCGCGGGCGGCGGCCCGAGTTTCTGCAGCTGCGCCGCGACGGCCTCGTGTTTCGGCTTCAGCGCCGTGATGACCTGCTGCGCCTCGATTTCGATCCGGTCCAGCTCATCGCGCTGGGCGGCGAGGCCGTTCTCGCGATCCTTGACGCGCTCGATTCCCTTGGCGGCCGTTTCGACATCCGATGCAAGCCGCGTCACGCGCTGGGCCATCTCCGGACTGAGCGAGGGCTGCACAACGACCGGAGGTGGAGCGGGGGCAGGGGCGGGGGGCTCGGGAGCCGGTGAAGGAGCTGGTGTGACGGTCTCGATTGCCGGCTCGCCGGTCTCTGCCGCCGCGACGTGCTCCGGGTGTGTCAACGTGAGCGCAAACAGACCCGCGCTGGCGACCGCGCAAAGCAGCAGCTGTAACGATTTCAATGGCTTGCCTCGGCTAAGTCTCAACGCAGACTTCCCCCTCGGATGATCAGATACACTTCGGAAAACCTGGCACCCGATCCCGCTGCCAGTGGGCCGGTCCGGCGATTACGCGTTCGCGGCTTCAGGTACTGGCCGCGCGGGACGCTGGAAGACCGGTTCGACGATCTCACCGCTCCGAGTCTCCGCCGGCTGGATGCCGGTTTCGATGACGACATCGACCGGCCCGCCCGTCATGATCAGATGCTCGATGCCGTCCCTGCGGATGAGGAGCAGCTTGCGCCGGCCATCGACGTTGGCTTGATCCACCACTTCGAGGCGCTTCGGCGGCCGTGGGCCGAAAAAGTTCCCGGCGAACGCATCTTTGAGCGCTCCGGACGGTGATCCTGTGCTGAGATAGCCGCGCAGCAGCAGGCCGCCGACGACCAACAGGGCGGCTATGAACACGACAAAAAGCAGCCAGGACAGGATTTCCATATGGTGCGACGCGGGACGTCCCCGCGCTCCTCTTGATCCGCTGGGTGGGAGGCGTGCACGTTCATGTGGCGCCGGGAGGGCAATGGTCGGTTCGAATGCCCGATTGGCCGCCGTTCGCACCCCCCGAACGTCTAGAAGCAGGTATAGCTTGCTTCGCGGAGCAGATTAACCCGCTTGGACGTCTCACCTCGAGCGCGGTTCTCGCCCAAGGCGATTCCCTGTCTGCGAATCGCGGACAGCGCGCAACGATATTTTTACCCAGATCACCGAAAAGTTGAGAATGGTGCGATACGGATACGCCCTTGGCCGAGGGCGAGCGTGCCGCAACCCCGGTTTATGAAGCGGTGTGAATGAGTTGTGCGTAAGAGTAGCCTCATGATGGCCGGCAAGACTGCTTTCCCTCAGAATCAGCTAGTTTCACCAGTTATGCGGGAAAGCGAATCACGACAGGGATCGCTTGCGGCTGACATTCCCCTGATAGGAGCACGGACCGGCGGTGGTATCGCCCTCGGCGCGGTGGTGCTGGTGGGGAGTTTGGCCGCACTGGCCATTTTGTCCTCAGGATCGAGCGAGCCACTGCTGCTCACGGCGATGGCGGTTCTGGCCACGCTCGGCATTTTCTTCGTGTTCGGGCTGATCTCAGGCCATGTCCGTCTCGCGGAGCACTCGACGAAATCCGACATCCTGGGTGCGCTCGCCCGCAGCTTCGACGACGGCCTGTGCATCACGACGCTCGATGGCCGGCGGCTCTATGCCAACGAGGCTTTCGACGAGCTCGTCGGCCCGGGAGACCATGATCAGTCGAGCGCGCTCGAATCCCTGTTCGCCGGCGAGCCGCAGGCCGCCGAGGCGCTGTTTCGCCTGGCGCGTGCAGCGGGCAGGGGAG
The DNA here is from genome assembly GCA_023416575.1 of Pseudomonadota bacterium. Lineage (GTDB taxonomy): Bacteria > Pseudomonadota > Alphaproteobacteria > Rhizobiales > Hyphomicrobiaceae > ZC4RG25. The sequence goes on along the minus strand of JAEZHL010000313.1, from coordinate 35,897 downwards.
AGAACCGGACCGAAGAGTTCCGGCTGAAGACGGTTGCGAGTGGGCAGCGGACCTCGCGCTGGTATAGGCTCGGGGTCACACGGCTCGATCACGAGAGCGAGCCGCTGGTCCTGTGGCGGATGATCGACGTCACCGACGAGCGGCGGCGCGAGGCCGAGACGCTGCGTGCCCTGGAGGCGACGCTCGGATATTACGAGGCGATGCCGCTCGGCCTGATGGTGGTCGACGAGGATGCCGGCATCGAGCATCTCAACGGTACGCTGGCGACGTGGCTTGGTCTGAGTGCGAGTGCGCTGGCGCGCGGGCTCAGTCTCACCGACATCGTCTCGGGCGACGGCGCTTTGCTGCTCCGGGCGCTCGGGCGCGAGGCCAGCGAGACCGCGCGCAGGATCGACCTCGATCTCGTGTGCGAAGACGGGCGGAGCTGGCCCGGCACGCTGATGGTGGTGCCGCGCGAGGGTGAGGCCGGGTTCGTCGCCGCCATTCTGGAACGCATTGCCGAGGATGACGCGAGTGGCCGCGGCCGGCCTGCAGACGTCAAGTTCGCGCGCTTTTTCCAATCGGCGCCGTTCGGCATTGCAACAGTGACCGCAGATGGGCGGATCGCCAGTGCCAACACGGCGTTCGCGCGGCTCCTGCTCGACAGCAAGGGCGGGCGCAACGAGATGGCCCTCAACGTGCTTGCCCGCAATTCGGACGCGGATCGGCGCGCCGAGGTCGAGGCGGCACTGAGGGACGCGCTCTCGGGCAAGGCCAATATTCAACCGCTGGAGATTGCCGTTGGCGGCGCGCGCGAATTCACGCGGCGCGTATTCTTCAACACCCTGACACGCGGCACCGGCTCCGAGGCTGCCGTTCTCTACGTCATCGACGCCACCGAGCAGAAGGCGCTCGAGGTCCAATTCGCTCAAAGCCAGAAGATGGAGGCGGTCGGCAAGCTCGCCGGTGGCGTTGCGCACGATTTCAACAATGTGCTGACGGCGATCATCGGCTTCTCCGACCTGCTGCTGCAGACCCATCGGCCGGGCAACCCCGCATATCAGAACATCATCAACATCAAGACGAGCGCCAACCGTGCCGCGGAGCTCGTCAGCCAGCTGCTCGCGTTCTCACGTCGGCAGACGCTGCAGCCAGAGGTTTTGCACCTCAGCGAAACTCTGACCGAGACGTCGATGATGCTCAACCGGACGCTCGGGGAGAAGATCGAGCTCAGGATCCTGCCGGGTCGGGACCTCTGGTACGTCAAGGCTGACCGGTCGCAACTGCAATCCGTCGTCATCAACCTCGCGGTCAACGCGAAGGATGCCATGCCCGACGGCGGCAAGCTCACGATACGCATCCGTAATGTCGGCGAGCGCGAGAGCCAGAAGCTCGAGCCGCAGAATCTGCCGATGGGCGAGTACGTGATGATCGAGGTCGAGGATACCGGCCACGGCATGTCGCCGGAGGTGCAGGCCAAGATCTTCGAGCCGTTCTTCACGACGAAGGCTGTCGGCAAGGGCACCGGCCTCGGGCTTGCTACCGTCTACGGCATCGTCAAGCAGACGGGCGGCTATGTGTTCGTGCGTAGCACGCTCGGCAAGGGGACCACTTTCCGGGTCTTCCTGCCACGCCACTACGTCGAGCCCGAAAGCGAGGCGGAACCGGCGGCAAAGGAAGCGAAGAAGGATCATCGCGATCTCACCGGCGCCGGCCGCGTGCTGCTCGTCGAGGACGAGGATGCTGTCCGCAGCTTTGCCGTGGAGGCGCTGAAGCGGCATGGCTACGAGGTGCTCCAGGCCTCCAGCGGCGCGGAGGCGCTGGACCTGATGCAGGAGGCGGAACGCCCCGTCGACATCGTCGTCAGCGACGTGATCATGCCCGAGATGGATGGCCCCAGCATGTACAAGGTGCTGAGCGAGACCAATCCCGAGCTGAAGATCATTTTCATGTCAGGCTATCCGGACGACGCCTTCAAGAACGCGCTCGATCCGGACGCGACATTTGCCTTCCTGCAAAAGCCGTTCTCGCTGGCTCAGCTCGCGGCCAAGGTGAAGGAAGAGCTCGCGCGTTAGGCGGGCATGAGGTCAGAAGGTCGTGAGATCTCCCGACCTCTCGACGACCCTTGCTGCCGCGACGAGTACAAACCATGTACCGAATTGGATTTGCTTAACCAAACTCAAGGGTTCGCATCACCTCTCGACGGCGCGGAACAAATCGTGTACATCTGGTTAACCGATTGCCGATCTGCAACCGCTGCCATAGGGTGACGCCGATGCATACACCGCACCTCCGAGTCGTCGAGGGAGAGACAATGGACAAGCAGAAGGCACTCGATGCCGCTCTGTCGCAGATCGAAAAGAATTTCGGCAAGGGCTCGATCATGCGGCTCGGGGCCCATGACAAGTCGATCGACGTGGAGGGTATCCCGACGGGCTCGCTGGGTCTCGACATCGCCCTCGGCATCGGTGGCCTGCCGCGCGGGCGGGTGATCGAGATCTACGGTCCGGAATCCTCCGGCAAAACGACGCTCGCTCTGCATGTGGTGGCCGAGGCGCAGAAGAAGGGCGGCATCTGCGGTTTCGTCGACGCCGAGCATGCCCTCGATCCGGTGTATGCCCGTAAGCTCGGCGTGAAGGTCGACGAGCTGCTCATTTCCCAGCCTGACACGGGCGAGCAGGCGCTCGAGATCGCCGATACGCTCGTGCGCTCCGGTGCCATCGATGTTCTCGTCGTCGACTCGGTCGCGGCCCTGACGCCGAAGGCAGAGCTCGAGGGCGAGATGGGCGATTCCCTGCCTGGCATGCAGGCCCGCCTCATGAGCCAGGCACTGCGCAAGCTCACCGCGTTCATCTCGAAGTCGCGGTGCATGGTGATCTTCATCAACCAGATCCGCATGAAGATCGGCGTCATGTTCGGCAATCCGGAGACCACGCCGGGCGGCAATGCGCTCAAGTTCTACGCTTCGGTGCGCCTCGACATCCGCCGCGTCGGACAGATCAAGGAGCGCGACGAGGTCGTCGGCAATCAAACTCGCGTGAAGGTGGTCAAGAACAAGGTTGCGCCACCCTTCAAGCAGGTCGAGTTCGACATCATGTACGGCGAGGGCATCTCCCGGGTTGGCGAGATCGTCGACTTGGGTGTGAAGGCCGGAATCGTCGAGAAGTCGGGTGCCTGGTTCTCCTACGACGGCCAGAGGATCGGGCAGGGGCGCGAGAATACGAAGGCGTTTCTCAAGGAGAACCCGCAGGTTGCGACCTCGATCGAGCAAGCCGTCCGGCAGAATGCAGGGCTGATCGTCGATCGGATGCTGGCGCAGCCCGAGGGCGACGAGGCTGCGGAGGCGAACGACGGACCGGAGGATCCCGCTGCACCTGCGGCGGGGCGTGGCAGGCGCTGAGGCGCCTGCTTGCCGCCAGCCCGGAAAATGGTGCGTTTACCTGCGCCGGCATGTCACGCGTGACTTGCGCAGGGTGGTGCGGCAGGCTTCCGGCGAGGCGCGTAGGGGCGGCAAGTTCACGTGTTCTTTGATGTTCACATCTACCTGGGAGTGGCGTTGGCCGGGCTGGTCAGCTTTCTGAGCCCGTGCGTGCTGCCGCTCGTGCCGCCCTATCTCGGCTATCTTGGCGGAACCACGATCGGGCTCACGGGCTCGAGCGAGGGGGTTCCGGACGCACGGGTCTGGCGCAAGGTCGTCGCCGGCTCGGTGGCGTTCGTCATCGGATTTACGACGGTATTCGTCGGGCTTGGGGCTGGCGCGTCGGCTTTCGGCCAGCTCATCCAGACCTATAAGAGTGAGCTGTCTGTCGTTGCAGGCATCGTCATCACCCTGTTCGGGCTGCACTTCCTTGGGGTGCTGCGGATTCCTCTTCTGTACAAGGAAGCGCGCTACCACGGCCAAGTGGAGGGCGCGGGGCTGGCCGGCGCCTACCTGATCGGACTTGCGTTCGCGTTCGGCTGGACGCCGTGCATCGGGCCGATCCTGGCGACGGTGCTGGCGCTCGCCGCCAACGAGGCGAGCCTCGGAGCCGGCGTCGGGCTGCTGTTCGTCTACTCGTTGGGCCTCGGCATTCCCTTCATCCTGGCTGCCATCGCGATCCGCCCGTTCCTGTCGTTCATGCAGCGGTTCCGGCGTCATCTCGGCGTCGTCGAGAAGGTCATGGGTGTCATCCTCGTCGTAACCGGCATCATGTTCCTGAGCGGCTCCATGAACTGGTTCGGGCAATGGATGATCGAGACGTTCCCCGGCCTGGCTCAGATCGAAGAGCAACTCACGCCCAAGACCCTGCAGATGGACATCATGCGCAAGGGCTTGGGAAACTAGCGCTGCCGCGGGGGGCGACGTGGTGTTCGGAAATAATCGGGGGCCGCGCATTTCGTGCGCATGAGCAGCATGGCTGAACGAGCAACTTCCATTCCAGTCGCGTTGACCATCGCCGGGTCCGACAGTTCTGGCGGCGCTGGTATCCAGGCAGATCTGAAAACCTTCAGCGCCTTGTCCGTTTATGGCGCGTCGGTCCTGACGGCGCTCACCGCACAGAACACGCGGGGCGTCGACGACGTCTTGGCAATTCCACCCGCCTTCGTCACGGCGCAGCTCGACTCGGTGCTGTCCGATCTCGATGTCGGCGCGGCGAAGACCGGCATGCTCGCCAACGCAGGCATCATCCTCGCGGTCGCCGATGTCCTCGATCGTTGGCCGCAGATTCCGCTCGTGTGCGATCCGGTGATGGTGGCGACAAGTGGCGACGTCCTGCTCGAGACCGCCGCCATCGATGCCCTCAAGGCGCGCCTGATCCCGCGTGCTACTGTGATCACGCCCAATATTCCCGAAGCTGCCCGCCTGTTGGGGTGCCCCGAGGCTGCTGACATCGATGAAATGGTGCGGCAGGCGAAGGCGCTTCAGGCGTTGGGTTGCGACGCCGTGCTGCTCAAGGGCGGCCACTGCGGGGACGCTTCCGCGGTCGATATCCTGGTGCATGCGAACGAGGTCATGCCGCTGGAGGCGCCCCGGATCTCGACGCCGAACACGCATGGCACTGGCTGCACCCTGGCAGCGGCCATTACGGCGCTACTTGCCGCGGGCAACCCGCTCGAAACGGCTGTCCGTCGCGCAAAGGCCTACGTCTGGCATGCGCTCGAAGCCGGTGCCGCCCTCCGCATCGGACACGGCTCGGGGCCGGTGGACCACCTGTTCGCGATCCGGCGCCAGCCCCTCCCGATCTGAGGGCACAGCCGCACCTGATGTGGCTAATCCGCATCTGTTCCACGAGATTTAGTTTTTCCCCGGTTGCCGTCCGGCCCTGCAAGTGTCAGTCTCTGTACGGAAATTGAGCTCGCGTGGGGCATGACCAAATCCGGATCGGGGGGTTCGGAGCGAGCTTCGGGGGGAGAGTCGGACATTGTTCGACTCTATCGAAGAACCGGTCCGGTTTCATCCGGGCCGGTTTTTCGCTGGCCAGAGCCCGGCATGCGGCACCGCTGACACACCTCACTCCAATTCTGGTTTGCACGCGCTCAGTTTGCGCTTCTTTGGTTTGAGCCAATCACGGCTCAGGAGCTACGGTGTTCACGAAAAGCCGTTGCAGCAGACCATGTGGGGTGGTCCGCCGAACGGCTGTCAGCGCGGGGCCATGAGTACAATGGATAAGAAGACGGGGATTCTTGCGGTTGTTGCAGTGGCGGGTGGGGCGCTCGTTTCCACCGCGAATGTGGCTGCTGCCGGGGGCTTTGCGCTGCGCGAGCAGTCGGCCCAGTACCAGGGGCTCTCGTTCGCTGGCAGCGCCTCGGGCGGCGCGCTCAGCTCCATGTTCTGGAACCCCGCTGCCACCGCCATTTTGCCCGGCTTGAATACGGAGTCGGCTTACACCTTGATCATCCCGCAAGCCGAGGTGATCGTGCAGTCCACGTCGAAGGAGCTGGACGGGTTCCCGCGCCGGTCGGACATTGCTGATATCGCATTCAATGGCGCCAGCTATGCGGCGTACCAGCTTACGGGGCTCGACCCGAACCTGTTCGTCGGGGTGGCGCTGAACTCGCCATTTGGGATTTCGACGGAGCCGGACAACCCAAGGTATGCGGGGGCTGTTCTGGCGCGAACGTCCGATCTGCAGACCTATAATCTCAATCCGAACGTCGCGTATCGCGTCGCGCCCGGGCTGATCGTCGGTGCCGGCCTGCAAGTGCAGTACGCCGACGTGCGCCTCAAGTACGCCGCCGAAACGCCGAACGATCCGAACAGCTTCTTCAGGGGCGACGACGTCGCCTTCGGCGCTACCGCCGGCATCCTCTACCAGCCCTCGGCAGGCACCAGCATCGGCCTCGGCTGGCGTTCACAGATGACGCATACGCTCGATGGTGATGCAGGGGTTGTCGGTGTCGGAAAGGGCTCGGCGAAAGCGGAGCTCAAGCTGCCCGACATCGTCACCCTGAGCCTCACGCAGGCGGTTGCGCCAGATGTTCGCCTGATGGGCACGGTCGAGTGGACGAACTGGAGCCGCTTCCGGGAGCTGCGGGTTGATAGCGCGGGTCCCGATCTCGTCGTCCATACAAACTGGGATGATGGTTGGTTCTTCGCGCTCGGCGCGGAGTACGATTACAGCCCGCTACTCACGCTCCGGGCTGGCGTAGCTTATGAGATCTCCCCCGCCGATTCACCCGATCAACTGCTCGTTGCCGTGCCGGATGCGGATCGCATCTGGCTGAGCGCCGGTGCGGCGTACAAGTGGAGCGACAGCGTCACCGTCAATCTCGCCTACTCGCACGTCTTCATCGATGACGGCGACTTCGATCGTACGGCTACCGCCAATCTGAACAGGGTTGCCGGAGAGATCGAGAGCTCGGCGGATATCATCAGCGTCGGCCTGAAGATGAATTGGGGTGGCGCACTTCCGCTGAAATGAGCTAAGTCGGAGAAGCAGTGTGCGGCCGGTGTCCTCGGGATACCGGCCGTTGTCATGCGCGCTCGCCTGGCGCGATACTCCCGCCTTTGCCAAGGTCATTGGTCCCGCACGCGGAGCTTGCAGCGATGGAACATCAATTGCCGACCTACAACGACGTCCTTGCGGCCGCTGAGAGGATGGGTGCGCTCGTCACGCGTACACCGCTCATCGAGCATCCCGTGCTCAACGCCAGGACGGGTGGCCGGATCTTACTCAAGCTTGAGATTCTGCAGCGCGTCGGATCCTTCAAGTTCCGCGGCGCCTACAACGCTGTTTCGCAGGTCGACCGGAGCCGGTTTCCTGGTGGCGTCGTCGCATGCTCGTCTGGCAATCACGCGCAAGGTGTTGCGGCGGCGGCCATGATCTGCGGCATGAACGCAGCGATCGTCATGCCCGAGGATGCCCCACAGCTCAAGATCGCGCGAACCCGGAGCTACGGGGCCGAGGTCGTGACCTACAACCGCGAGACCGAGGACCGCGACGCCATCGCCCGCGCTCTCTGCAGCGAGCGCAATGCCGCGTTCGTTCCGCCCTTCGATCACTTCGACGTGATTTCCGGGCAGGGGACGGTCGGCCTCGAGCTGATGGCGCAAGCTGAGGCGATGAATGCCGTGCCGGATGTGGTGCTGGCGCCGTGCTCCGGCGGCGGCCTTATCACGGGTATTGCAATCGCGGTCAAGGAGGTGAGCCCGGCGACCGAGGTCTACAGCGCAGAGCCGGCTGGTTTCGATGATCTGGCGCGGTCGCTGGTCAGCGGCAACAGGGAGCGCAACGCCCAGCTTGCCGGCTCTATCTGCGATGCGTTGCTCGTGGCGACGCCTGGCGAGCTGACGTTCGAGCTCGCGAAGCAAAAGCTCGCGGGTGGGGCGGTCGTCACCGATGAAGAAGTCCGCGCCGCCGTGCGCTTCGCATTCGAGGAGCTGAAGCTGGTCGTCGAGCCCGGTGGCGCTGCGGCCCTGGCAGCGGTGCTCGCGGGCAAAGTTCCGGCATTCGGCCGTACGGTGTGCTGCGTGCTTTCGGGCGGCAATATCGATCCGACGCTCTTCGCCGAGATCATCGGCGCCCGATAGTCACTGTGCCAGAATGTGAAAAGAATCGGGTCAAGGGCGCAACCTCGACCCGATCTCAGTTCAGGTTTCGCATGAGCCAGGATGCGAAACCTGCGTCAGCTCATCAGCCCTTTTCGATCAAATCGTCGAGGTTGGGCTCTTTGTCTGCGGAGTCAGTTGCGCCGATCTCGTTCTCGACCGGCGGCAGGATCTCTTCCGCGAGCAGCGCACTCATGGATTGCAGCTCGTCGGGGGTCGAGGGCAGCTCTTCGTCGATCTTGGACTCGTGACTGATGGTCTCCATCACCGAGTCCAACCGCGCGCACGCTGCATCGAGGGCGATGGCGAGCTTCTGCGTGCGCTCCGATTCGAGTGCCTGACGCACGCTCAGGGCATAGATGGAGGAAGCTTGCCGCGCGATCTTCTCGCAGGCGTCCGCGTTGATGTCATTCGACTGCAAGGTCCAGGCGAGCTCGTGCAGGTCCTCGGCAGCGCGCAGGATACCATCGGCCGGTGCGTCGCTCGGAGCGTCCGTTGCGAGCCGCTGCGGCTTGGCCAGCAGCTCCGTCCGCGTGTCGCGCAGGAACTGGCCGAGCTCTTCGACCTCGTGCTGCAGCTGGTTGAGGAGCGCCGGCGGCTGGCGAATGGAGTTCTGCAGCCGCTCGATCGCCTCCTCGAGGAGAAGGCTGTCCAGCCGGCGGGCGCGCCGCCCGTGCTCGGCCAGAAACCAGCGGCCACGGGGATTGTTGAGCAGGGCCGCCTCGATGGCGCGATACTCCTGCTCGACGTCGATGGACATTCGCGCATACGCTTGATTTTGGTGCATGGCAGGGTCCGGTCACTCACTTGATGCTGTTTCAAACGACATACGCCGATTCGGGGGGGTGGTGCGGTAGCACCCGCGATTCGTCCAAAGGCCTTTTTTGTCGGGCTTGTGCGCAGTGACCACGTCCACAAGGTTCGGCCAGGGGTTCGGCATCCGCCTGTCGCTGTTTTTCGCGGCGCTTTTCCTGGTCTATGGCGTTCAGTTGCCCCTCTTCCCGGTATGGCTGGACTGGCGCGGCCTTTCGGCGGCAGAGATTGGCCTCGTAACTTCCGTGCCGCTCTTTCTCCGCCTCATCATCGGACCAGCAGCTGCATTCCTTGCCGATCGCTCCGGTGACCGCCGCCGCGCCGTCGTGATCGCTGCGGCGTGCGGCATGGGCGCCGTGCTGGCGCTCAGCCAGTCGCACACGCTCACCGCGATCCTGTTGTTTTCGGCCGTATTCCTGATCGGGACACAGACGACTGGGCCGATCGGAGAGGCGATCGCGCTGTCCGGTGTGCGCGAGCTCGGCGTCGACTACGGGCGCATGCGCGTGTGGGGCTCGGTGAGCTTCATCGCGGCTACTCTCGTCGGTGGCGCCGTGGTCCAGTACGCGGGAGCCCCGTCGATCGTCTGGATTCTGGCCGCAAGCGCTGGGGCGTTGCTGGCTGCTGCATGGCTGTTGCCTGTGCCGCAAAGCTCAGATGCGCGCGCGGCGCCGGCGGGTAAGCCAGGTCGCCTGACCTTGGGCGCGGTGGCCGAGGTTGCGGGCTCACGCACGTTCGTTTTGCTCATCATTGCCGTGAGCCTCGTCCAGTCCAGCCATGCGATGTTCTACGTCTTCGGCACCCTGCATTGGCAGAGCCAGGGCATCTCCGGGCTGACGATCGGCGTGCTTTGGTCGGTCGGGGTGATCGCCGAGGTGATCCTGTTCGCGACGGTGGGGAAGTTTCTCAATGCCATCGGTCCGGCCGCGTTCATCATCGCTGGAGGCGTTGCAGCCGTCGTGCGCTGGAGTGTGATGGCGTTCGACCCTCCGGTGGCACTGCTGCTGCCGCTGCAGATCCTGCATGCCCTGACCTTCGGCGCGACCCATTTCGGCGCCATTCACGTCATTCAGCGGGTGGTGCCCCAGGAGCAGGCGGGTACGGCGCAATCCCTTCTGGCTGCAGCTACCGGTGGGCTCGGCATGGGCGCCGCCACGCTGCTGTCCGGCATACTCTATGGGCCCTTTGGCGGAGCGGCCTATCTCGTCATGACATGCGTCGCGTGCGCGGGGCTCGTCGCGGCGTTGCTGCTGAGACGGGAAGGATAACGTAAAGCAGGCGGAAGGGCAGGATCCACGCAGCCGGGATCATCCCCACAGCCGGGGATCGGGCGGCGCGATGATGCCATCGTGGATTGCCAGACCGAACTCACGGTCGCGGGCGAGCAGCAGCGGGCCATCGAGATCCGCCCAGTCGGCGAGCTGCGCGACGAGAAGGGCCGGCGCCATGGCCAGCGACGTGGCCACCATGCAGCCGGCCATGATGCGGAAGCCGAGCCGGCGCGCCTCGCGCGCCATGTGCAGGGCTTCGGTCAACCCGCCGGTCTTGTCGAGTTTGATGTTGACCGCGTCGTAGCGGTCGCGCAGCGGTATGAGACCGGCGGACGTGTGAGCCGTCTCGTCCGCGCAAACTGGGACGCGTCGCTCGATCTGGGCCAGCGCACTGTCACGATCAGCGGGCAGCGGCTGCTCGATGAGCTCGAACCCGGTTTCGGCGGCGACGTCCAGAAGTTGGGTGAGATCGCCCACATCCCAGCCTTCGTTGGCATCAGCGACGAGCCGCGCGTCGGGGCGCGCCTGCCGGACTGCCCGCATGCGCTCCGCATCCCCGCGTTGGCCGAGCTTCAGTTTGAGCAGCGGCAGGTGCGGCACGGCGCGCGCGGCGGCTGCCATCGCCTCGGGAGTGTCCAGGCTCAGGGTGTAGCAGGTGAGGACCGGGCGTACGTCGTCGAGACCGGCAATCTCGGCGGCGCGTTTGCCGGCACGTTTGGCCTCCAGATCCCAAAGCGCGGAATCGAGGGCGTTGCGGGCTGCATCGGGTGGCCAATCGCGGTTCAGGCGATCGCGATCGACGATCTCGCCGATGGTCTGCAAGGTGGCGAGGGTTGCTTCCGGCGTCTGCCCATAGCGGACATAGGGAACGCACTCGCCGCGGCCGGTCCATCTTCCGTCGGAGACGGTGGCGACAACGACATGCGCTTCCCGCTTCGCGCCCCGGGAAATGACGAATTCCCTGGCGAGCGGCCAGCTTTCGATGGCGGCTCCGATGGTCAGCTTATGCATGCCCTGGCAAGTGCGCGTCGTTCCCGCCGGCGTCAAGAGAGGCGGCCGCTGGCGTGGGCCAGAAACAGGTAGACGCGGCCCGTGTCGGAAACGAGATGGCTCGCCAGCAGGCGGGCGCTGCCCTCGTCCTGCTCCGTCTCGTGGAGAGAGCGCTCGAACTCATCGAGGTAGCGATTGACCATCTGCTGGAACGCCGGGTCCGACCGGAAGCGGCGGCTGACCTCGTCGAACGCCGCGCGGCCCTCGGCCGAATAGATGCTGCGCACCATGATGCCGCGCTGACCGGCGCGGAACCGCGACCAGATGGCGGATGCCGTGGCCTGATCGAGCGCCCGTGCCAGCAGATCGACGTCGATGGGCGCCGCTCCCGAGCCGGCCAGAGGCGGTGGCGGCGGTTGCTGCCGGCCGGCGCCATCCTCGTCGCGGGAGGCGCGCGCCAGCAGGTCTCCGAGCGACCAGTTATCCCGCGTCTCGATGTCGGGAACGATGGAAGGAGCGGGTTTGCGCTGCCGCTGGCCCATTTCGCTGGCAAGCGTGGAGGTCAGGGAGCTCAGGGAGCGCTGGCGCTCATGCGGCGTCGGCGGCGGCGGTGAAACCGGCGTCAGTGGTCCGCCCGCGATCGGCGGCGGCGCGGGCGGCATCACGTCCCTGCGGGCTGCTTCCCGCGCAGTGAGGCTGGAAAGCTCTTCCAGAGCGCGGAGCTGGTCATTGAGCGCCTGACGCACGGCCTCGGAGCTTTCGCGGGTCGCGTGCGGCAGCGCCTCGATCTGCCGGCGGAGACGGGCCTGCTCGGTGGCGAGCTCGTTGGCTGCTTGCTGGGCCTGGGTGCGTACATCGGCCGACGTGGCGTTGAACTGCGTCTGCAGCTGGCTGAGCTGCTCGGTGACCTGGCGGGAAACGCGCGAGAACCTGGACGTCAGCTCGTCGAAGGCGCGATCGGCCTCGACGTTCGCCGCGATCTTCATGCGCTCGATCTCGGCGAGGGCCGAGCGCGAACGGACTTCCGCGCCCTTGGTCAGCTCGTGGGTCAGCTGACGTGCGCGCTGCTCGGCCTGGGAGAGGGAGCCCTCGAGCGAGGACGACGCCCCGTACATGAGCTGGCTCACCTCTTCGGCCTTCCCGGTCAGGCGCTCGAGGGTCTCGGACAGCTGCTCCTGACGGCTCTGCAGCGTGGCGTCGATCTTGTAGTTCGCGGACTCGAGGGCATTGGCGGCCCGCATGATCGACTGGCCCTGGCTCTCGAACCTGTTGGTGACGCCATTGATCTGCGAGAGCAGGTTTTCCGAGACGCTTTTCAGCAGCTCTGACTGGCTGGACAGCCCCTCGATCGCCTTCACGGACTGCCGCGTGATGTTCTCGCTGGTGCGCCGGACAGCGGCGATGCCCTGCATGAGCGTCTCGTCGAGCTCGATCGCTTGCCGGCCGATGGTATCGGTCAGGCTGCGGGCATGATTGTCGAGCGCGGTGGTGAGGGATTCGGCCTTTTCCCCGATGGCGCTGTCGATCGCCAGCGTGGAGCGAAGGATCGACTCGTCGAACGCCTTCAGCCGCTCACTGAACGCATGGTCGAGCGCTGCTGTGCGCTGGACCAGCTGCATATCCAGCGCCTGCGCTCGATTGGCGAGCGTCGAGTCGAGCGCGCGCGCATACTCCTCAAAGACGGTCTGCAGGTTTTCCGTGCGGCTGGCCAGCGAGCGGTCGATGTTCTGCTTATAGCCCTCGAACATTTTCTGGATCTGCTCGGATCGACCGCTGAGAGATTCGCCGAATTCAGCAGTGTATTGCTCCAGCACGGCCTGCATCTGTTCCGTGCGGCTGCCGAGCGATGAGCCGAGGGCGGCGGTATAGTCCTGCAGAACGGCCTGCATCTGCTCGGCGCGATTGCCGAGAGCGGACCCGAGCGCTGTGGTGTAATCCTGCAGCACGGCCTGCATATGCTGGGTCCGCGTGCCAAGCGTATGCTCGAGGCGCCCTGTCTGATCGGCAAGGGACGTCTCCAGTGCCGTCAGGTTCTGCCCCGCCCCGTCAATGATGGTGGCGAGCTTCATCTGCTGGTGTGAGAGCTTCTCGAGGAGCAGCGGCACCTCGCCGGCGATGCTCTTGAGAGATTCGTTGACCCGCTCGGTCGTATTGAGGAGCGCGCTGCGCTCTCCGGACAGCTCCTGGATCAAGCTGCGGATCTTGCGCTCGTTGTCTTCGTAGGAGCGCTCCAGCGCCGTAACTTCGTTATGGACCAGGGCTTCCAGCTCGCCGGCGCGCCCGAGTGCGCGCGATACGGCGTCGTTCATGAAGGAGACCTGGCGGCGGACCGCCTGTCCGAGCGAGGCGATCGACTGCTCGGCCATCCTGTCTGGCTCGGCCAAGCGGACAGCGACCTCGGTCATCGCGGTCGAGCGCAGCCGCAGATCCTCGGTCCGCCAGACCAGCAGCGCCAGGAACCAGAACAGCGCGATCGGACCGATGATCGTCGCCAACGCGCTCAGCGTGGCCGGTCGGCCGATGACGTCGACGAAGCCGGTCGCGTCGCCCATCTCACGGCTGATGAAAGCCCATGCGAAGGCTATGCCGATGGCTGCCCAGACGCCGCTCGCGGCGGCGGCATAAACGAAGGGCTTGTTCGATGGCCGTTCGTTGAGGGCGTAGATCAGACCACCGATCGAGGGTGCGTCGTCATTCGCCGCGATGCGGGCGCGCGAAGGCCCTGCCGGCCGGCGCCGTGCCGGCCTGCGCTCCGTCGTCGTTTCCTCGTCTGAGGATACGGCCTCGGTCTTCTGGCCCGCGGGTGCGGCCCCGTCCGTATCGGGTGACTTCTGCTTCGGGACGTTCCCGGCCGGTGCGGGGGAGCCAGCAGCGGCTGCCTTCTCGCTCGGACTGGCCGCGGCACTTCCTGCCTGTGGGCGGGCCGGCTCCGCATTCCTCTGCAACTCGGAAATCTTCAGCGGCCGCACGATCTTGGCGGCAGTCGCCGCCGACTGGTCAGGGGCTGGGGAAGCAGGTGGCGGCGGCGGAGGCGGGGCCTTGCGCGGGCTGTCCTGAGCCGTTTCGCGTTCCGCCGGTTTCGAGGCAGGCAACGCGATCGCGGCGTCGGGCTTGCGTTCTGCCGACGCGGGAGGCGCTGCGATTTCCTTCGGCGCGTCGATCCGCAGCGCCGCGGCACCGGCAGTTGCTGCGGTTGCGGAGGGCGGCAAAGGAGGGGGACCGGAACTCGCCGGCTTGCTTTGGGCCGACGTCGCTTGCTTCGGCGCGGCTGCCGATGATCCGACCAGAGACAAGTCGGGTGACTTGTCCCGTTTGATCTTCGGGTCTTGAACCATTAACTCGTCCGACTTCCCCATGCGCCCGGAGGCGCCCCCACGGAAATTTCATAGTGCAACCGGACGGCAAGGCCTATATGGCAATTTTTCAACATCGGCCGGCCTGAGCGTGACGAAATTGCCACTACCTCGCCATCGTCCGGTCTAAGCCCTCTTTGGGGCAAAACGATGGAGGCGGACGATTCCAACGTTATCAAGTCCTTGATTTATACGACGTCTAATGACGACTTAGGGTGGCTGGAGTTTATGCCGGGCGTGGTATCGGCTGTGCCGCCATCGGGAGCGACGGCCACTCGGCTGGGGAATGCGATGGCCAAGCTCGAACTGGATTGGCGCGATTGGGAAGCAAGGCTGATGGCGATGGTCAGGACGGGGGAGCGGCAACCCGAATCATTCGCGGACCGGAGCTGGGAAACATCCGCGCCGATCGATTTCGCGCACCTGCGCCGCTACACGCTCGGGGATGAGGCCGTCGAGCGTGAGGTGTTGCAACTCTTCGTGGGTCACGTGCCAGTCATCATGGCCGAGCTCAAGGCGGCTTCCAGTGACAAGGCTTGGCGCGACGCGGCCCATAGCCTCAAAGGGTCCGCCCTGTCGCTCGGCGCATGGAAGGTCGCACGCGGCGCGGTACGGGCAGAGGCTGCAGGCCGCAACCACCGGGAGGCAGCCGACATCATCGCCGACCTCGAGCTTTCCATCGAGGAAGTCCGGCGCCTCGTTGCAGGGCTCAGCGCAAAGGTCTGAGCCTCGCGCGCAGACAGCAGGATTTGTGCCGTCAGCTCCCGTTCGGCGTCGCCCTGCGTCGGGGATGCGCTTGAATTCGCTAGGGCATCCGTCTAACAATTCGCCGCTCGCGAGGTCGAGGCAAAGGGGCTCGAGGCGGTCGGGCCGGGCTGGCACGTGCGCGCCCTTGGCGCGGTTGCATCATGACAGCCGACGCACATGCGCTGCCGGGGAGCGTGACGCAGATATGGTAAAAATCACTTTCGTTCAGCCGGACGGATCAGAGCAGGTCGTCGATGCGACGCCGGGCATGACCGTCATGGAGTCGGCCAAGCTCGCGCTCGTGCCCGGGATCGAGGCTGAATGCGGCGGCGCCTGCGCCTGCGCGACATGCCATGTCTATGTGGACGAGAATTGGCGCGAGAAGACGGGCCTTCCATCCCAGATGGAGGAAGATATGCTCGACTTCGCGTTCGACGTGCGCGAGGAAAGCCGCCTGAGCTGCCAGATCAAGGTCACTCCGGAGCTCGACGGTCTCGTCGTGCGGGTACCCGAAAAGCAGTTCTGACAGCAGGATCGCTGCGCGATGCGAGTGGGCGGCGGTGGATGCTGCACGGGCGTGAGGCGCTGATGCGCCGGTCCATGACATGACGGGCGAGCCGCCCACATCTGGACTGGTGCGGCAAGTTGACGGAGCGAACGATGCAACTGGAAGCAACTGGCCAGGACGCGACCGCAGGACCGATCGAGACGGATGCCGTCATCATCGGCGCGGGGCCGGTTGGACTGTTCGCGGTGTTCGAGCTCGGTCTCGTCGACATCAAGGTTCACGTCATCGATATCCTCGACAAGCCCGGCGGGCAGTGCGCCGAGCTCTATCCCGACAAGCCGATCTACGACATCCCGGGACTGCCGGTCGTCACCGGCCAGGGGCTGACGGACGGCCTGCTGGAGCAGATCAAGCCGTTCGGCGCCACCTTCCATCTCGGCGAGCGTGTTGACGCCCTGCAGCGCATGGCCGACGGCCGCTTCCTGCTGACGACCGACGTCGGCAAGTCGTTCCTCACCAAAGTCGTCGTGATCGCGGCCGGCGGCGGCTCGTTCACGCCGAAGCGCCCGCCGCTCGAGGGCATCGAGACCTACGAGGGCACCTCGGTGTTCTACGCCGTGCGCCGGATGCAGGATTTCAGTGACAGGGATGTGCTGATCGTCGGAGGCGGTGATTCAGCGCTCGACTGGACACTCAATCTGCAGCCGCTGGCGCGCAGCCTGACGCTTCTCCATCGGCGTGATGAGTTCCGCGGTGCGCCGCATTCGGTCGAGCGGATGCGCGCGCTCGTCGCCGAGGGCGCCATGCGGCTCGCGATTGGCCAGGTCACGGCACTGCACGGCCAAGGCGGAATGCTGGAGGCGGTGACGATCCGCACCAAGGCGGGCGAGGAGCAGCTGGCCTGCAACCGGATGTTGCCGTTCTTCGGCCTGACGATGAAGCTCGGGCCGATCGCCGATTGGGGGCTTAACCTCGACGAGAACCTCATTCCGGTAGACACGGAGAAGTTCGAGACGAGCGAGAAGGGCATCTTCGCCATCGGCGACATCAACACATATCCCGGGAAGCTCAAGCTGATCCTCTCCGGCTTCCACGAGGCGGCCCTGATGGCGCAGCAGGCGCACAAGTACGTCTATCCGGACAGGAAGCTGCTGTTCCAGTACACGACCTCTTCCTCCAACCTGCAGAAGAAGCTCGGCGTGCGCTGAGCACCGCAGCTCGCCGGGCGCTCCCTAATCGGCCGTCAGTGTGTAGCCGACTCCGCGGACCGTCTTGATCAGTGTCGGGCGCGCCGGGTCCGCCTCGACCTTACGCCGAAGCCGCACGACGAGGTTGTCGATCGTGCGGTCGTACGGCGTCCAGTCGTGCCCCTTCAGCCCGTCCATGATCTGGTCGCGTGACAGCACGCGGTTGGCATTGCTCGCCAGCAGCACCAGCAAGTCGAACTCGCCGGTGGTGAGATCGCAGATAGTCCCAGCGTCGTTTTTCAGCTCGCGCTTGGCGGTGTCGAGCACCCAGCCGGCGAACGTGAGCACGTTCTGACCGGCAGCTGCCGGCTGCGGCGTAGAAGCCTCACCAGCCGCGGTCGCTCCGGCGCCGGAGCGTCGCAGGACGGCGCGCACACGGGCCAGCACTTCCCGCAAATGGAAAGGTTTCGCGATGTAGTCGTCGGCGCCGAGCTCGAGACCCACCACGCGGTCGATCGTGTCGCCCTTGCCGGTGACCATGATGATCGGGACCGGAGAGCGCCCCCGGATTTC
This sequence comes from Pseudomonadota bacterium, assembly GCA_023416575.1. GTDB lineage: Bacteria > Pseudomonadota > Alphaproteobacteria > Rhizobiales > Hyphomicrobiaceae > ZC4RG25. The sequence continues at coordinate 18,447 of JAEZHL010000313.1, read as the reverse complement.
GCGCGCCACGGTCAGACCATCGCCGTCGGTGAGACCGAGGTCGAGTGTCACGAGGTCGAAGGGTGACTGCGAGATGAGCTCCAGGGCTTCGCCACGGCCCGCGGCCTCCGAGACCTGATAGCCCTCGGCCTCGAAGCAGCGTCGCAGCAGCAGTCGTACCTGCGGCTCATCATCGACGACCAGAATATGCGCTGAAGCTTTCGTCATGCGACTTCGGAAATTCTGGCATGTGCCATCCACCGGACTGACGGACCGGCTGCCGACGCGACAAATTCTTACAATTCAAGACCGAGACGCAATGCTGGCGCGACGCTGGTCTGTTCAATTGCATACCAACAGTGCAGTTGACGAGAGGGAAGACCCGATGCTCGCCCTGATGGCGTCCGAGACCATAGCCCAGGACTTCGATTTCATCGCCTGCCACTCTGCCGCGTGCGGCAAAGATTTCGCCAGCTCTCATGCCGGCACGGTGCAGACTGCGTCCGCACGCGAGGACATCTTCCTCGACGGTGATGATGCGAGCCACGTCTTCGAGGTGCTCGATGGGATCATCTGCGCCTACCGCATTCTGCCGGACGGTGAGCGGCACATCGTATCGTTCTACTACCCTGGCGACGTGATCGGTCACTGCAGCCTCGGAACCTACGCCTACAGTGCGCAGGCCCTGACCCCGGTCCGCCTTCGCCGGATCCCGCGCTCGGTTCTCGAGCGGACGATGGCGCAGCGGCCCGAGCTCGCGCAGCGCTTCCTGCGCCTCGCAGCGCTGGAGCTCGCCGCGACGCGGGATCATCTTCTCTGCCTCGCGGCGAAATCGGCGGAGGCGAAGGTCGCTTCCTTCCTGCTCGCCCTGTCGCGCCGTAATGCGGCGATGGGTGAGGACCCGAGCCGCATCAAGCTGATGATGACGCGGCTCGACATGGCCGACTACCTCGGTCTGACCATCGAGACGGTCAGCCGCACGCTGAGCAAGTTCAAGCGCAAGGGGCTCATTGGCCTGCCGCGTACGTCTCTGGTGATCCTGAACGACGCGCGCGCGCTCGCTTCGCTGGCAGATTCCTGAGAGGGGGCCAGCGTGCGCGATGCAACCGAAACTGATCTGGATCAAGGCGCGATGGAAACGCATTGCTCATCCACCCCCGCACGGGCACCGGTGGAATTCCAGAACATGAGCAGCGGCAACACGAGCGGAGATAAGGCGAGGTTCGCGATCGGCCTATTCTACCGCGTGCCGGATCTCGAGCGTGCCGTGCGGGAGCTCGAGGCTGCAGACCTGCCGTTGCATCGGATGATGGTCATGGCACCGCACGAGGAGGTGCAGGCAGATACGCTGACCTGGCGCGCCTGTGCGGCGGATCTCGACATCGAGATTTTGACTGTGGCTGGGGCGAGCGATTTACGGGCCTCAGATCCTGCTTCTGCGAAGCGGTCCCGCACCGTGACGGCCGCTGATGGCAAGTGCGCTGCTCTCAGAGACTTCCGCCTTTGGACGCTCGAGCGCCACGCCCGGCAGCTCGATCGTCATCTCCAGGAAGGTGGCGCCATCATCGTCGTCGAATTCACGACCGAGGCTGAGGAGCGCGCCGCCTACTCCACGCTTCTGCGTCACGCGACGGCGGGCGTGCAGACTCACGAAATCAGCCGGCACCAGTGACATGCAGATCGACGCACCCGTAGGGATTCCTTGGGGGCGCGACGGCATGTCTAACGGATTCGAGGACGGCGCTGCGGCAATAGGGTTTGACTCAAATCAAAGTGATGGCGGGCGGCGCGAACGGATAACGACCCGACCAACGATCAGGGCAGCAGGCAATGTGCGAGGGGCACTGAGATGGCAAACACGGCAGTAGAGCGGCGTGCGTTCGCGGACGTCGTCGCGGTCGCCGGATGCGGGCTGGGCATCGTGCTCGGCACCGTTCTCGCGGTGTACACGCGAGACGGTGCGATGGCGTTCCATGGGACGCTGCTGGCGCTGGCGTGCCTTGGCGGCGCGCTCTTCATTCTGAAGGACGCCTTCGGCTTGAAGCAAAGCCAGGAGACGGAGGAGGGCTACTTCGACGGCCCGATCAAAGTTGCGACCATCGCTGCCGTATTCTGGGGTGTCGCGGGTTTCGCCATCGGCGACTTCATCGCATGGCAGATGGCCTTTCCATCGCTGAATTTCGACCTGCCCTGGACGAGCTTCGGGCGCATGCGGCCGCTGCACACGTCAGCGGTCATTTTTGCGTTCGGCGGCAACGTGCTGATCGGCACGTCGCTCTACGTCGTGCAGCGCACCTGCCATGCCCGGCTGCCCGGGCGCTGGGCGCCGTACTTCATCGTCTGGGGCTACCAGCTTTTCATCATCATTGCTGGCACCGGCTACCTGCTCGGCGTCACACAGAGCAAGGAATACGCCGAGCCAGAGTGGTACGCCGACCTGTGGCTGACGATCGTGTGGGTCATCTACCTGCTCGTCTTCCTCGGCACCATCGCTCGGCGCCGCGAGCCGCACATCTACGTCGCGAACTGGTTCTACCTCGCGTTCATCGTCACCATCGCGATGTTGCACATCGTGAACAACCTCGCGCTGCCCGTGTCGCTCACCGGCACGCAGAGCTACGTCCTGTTCTCGGGTGTTCAGGATGCGATGACGCAGTGGTGGTACGGCCATAACGCCGTCGGCTTCTTCCTGACGGCGGGCTTCCTCGGGATCATGTACTACTTCATCCCGAAGCGGGTTGAACGGCCGGTCTATTCCTACCGCCTGTCGATCGTCCACTTCTGGTCGCTGATCTTCATCTACATCTGGGCCGGTCCCCACCACCTGCACTACACGGCGCTGCCGGATTGGGCGCAGACGCTCGGCATGACCTTCTCGATCATGCTCTGGATGCCGTCGTGGGGCGGCATGATCAACGGCCTGATGACGCTATCGGGCGCCTGGGACAAGCTGCGGACCGATCCCGTCGTTCGCCTGCTGGTGGTCTCCGTCGCGTTCTACGGCATGTCGACGTTCGAGGGGCCGCTCATGTCGATCAAGGCGGTGAACTCGCTCAGCCACTACACCGACTGGACCATCGGCCACGTGCACTCGGGTGCGCTCGGCTGGGTCGCCATGGTCTCCTTCGGCGCCATCTACTGCCTGGTGCCGTGGCTGTGGGGACGCCGTGGCCTCTACTCGCTGCGGCTCGTCGAGTGGCACTTCTGGATCTCGACTGTCGGCATCCTGCTCTACATCACGGCAATGTGGGTGTCGGGCATCCTGCAGGGCTTGATGTGGCGTGCCTACGACAGCCTCGGCTTCCTGCAGTACTCGTTCGTCGAGACGGTCGAGGCGATGAAGCCCTTCTACGTGATCCGCGCCGTCGGTGGGCTGCTGTTCGTGATTGGCGGATTGATCATGGCCTACAACGTCTGGCGCACGGTGCGCGGCGACGAGCCGGTCGACGCGATGGAGCAGCCGCGCATCGCGGCGGCGCCCGAGCTGCGTCCGGTTCCGGCGGAATAAGGGGGCAAGGACAATGAAGCACGAAATTCTCGAAAAGAACTCGATCCTGCTTCTCGTCGGCATCCTGATCGTCGTCTCGATCGGCGGCATCGTGCAGATCGCGCCGCTGTTCTGGATCGACAGCACGATCGAGAAGGTGCAGGGCATGCGGCCGTACACGCCGCTGGAGCAGGCCGGACGTGACATCTACATCCGCGAGGGCTGCTACAGCTGCCATAGCCAGATGGTCCGGACCCTGCGCGACGAGGTCGAGCGCTACGGGCATTACAGCCTCGCCGCCGAGAGCATGTACGACCACCCCTTCCAGTGGGGGTCGAAGCGGACCGGGCCCGATCTGGCGCGTGTCGGCGGCAAGTACTCCGACCAATGGCACGCCGAGCACATGATCGATCCACGGGCCGTCGTGCCCGAGAGCATCATGCCGGGCTATCCGTGGCTCGCCACGAACAAGCTCGACGCGGAAACCATTGCCGAGCGGCTGAAGACGCTGCGGTCGGTCGGCGTGCCTTACTCGGATGAAATGATCGAGAAGGCGAAGGCCGATCTCGTGGCCCAGGTCAACCCGGACACGCGGGAAGCGCGCGAGCTTCTGCAGCGCTACCCGAAGGCCAAGGTCGCCAAGTTCGACGGCCGCCCGGGCGGAGAGGTGACGGAGCTCGATGCGCTGATCGCCTACCTGCAGATCCTCGGCACGCTGGTCGACTTCACCAAGTTCGATGCAGCCGGCCCGAACCTGAGGTGAGGACACAGCCATGACTTATGACACTGTCGCGGCATTCAGTCAGGTGACCTCGCTTCTCCTCTTCGTTGCGCTGTTCGTTGGCGTCGTCGCCTACGCGTTCTGGCCCGGCAATCGCCCGCGCCTCGAGAATGCGCAGAGGCAGGCGCTCGATCTCGACAAGGACATGAATCTCCACGGGGGCCGTCAATGAGCAGGAAGGAAATCGATAAGGTCACCGGCGTCGAGACCACGGGCCATGAGTGGGACGGCATCAAGGAGCTCAACAAGCCGTTGCCGCGCTGGTGGCTCTGGACCTGGTACGTGAGCATTCTCTGGGCGATCGGCTACTGGGTGCTCTATCCGGCATGGCCGACGTTGACTGGCTACACCGAGGGCATTCTCGGCCATAGCGAGCGCGCCGCCGTCACCAAGGAAGTCGAGGGAGCGCGTGCGGCGCAGAGCCAGTTCCGGCAGCAGGTCGCCGACACGCCGCTGGATCAGGTGAAGGACAACCCGGAGCTCCTGCGCTTTGCCATGGCCGGCGGCGCGGCGGCGTTCGGCACCAACTGCGCACCCTGCCACGGCCGCGGCGCGCAGGGATTCGTCGGCTATCCCAACCTCAATGACGACGACTGGCTCTGGGGCGGCAAGATCGCCGAAATCGAGCACACGATCCGCTTCGGCATCCGTTCCGGCCATGCCGAGGCGCGCGACAGCCAGATGCCCCGCTACGGCATCGACAAGCTCCTCGATGAAAAGCAGATCGGGGATGCGGCCGAATACGTCCTGTCTCTCTCGGGTCAGGCCACGGATCAGGCTGCCGTTGCCCGCGGCCAAACGACCTTCGCCGAACAGTGCGCGACCTGTCATGGTGATGCCGGCAAGGGGAGCCTGGAGCTCGGCGCGCCCAACCTGACGGACGCCATCTGGCTCTACGGCGGCACGAAGGCGGCGATCATGGACAGCATCCGTACCGGCCGCGGCGGCCAGATGCCCTTGTGGGAGGGCCGTCTCGATCCAGTGACCGTCAAGTCGCTGGCTGTCTACGTCCATTCGTTGGGCGGAGGACAATAGCTGGTGCACCCCCGGCGCACCCGTATCTCTTGCGTCCCCTCCTGCCAGAGCGGGAGGGGAGGAGGCTGATGACTGCGATGCCGAAGAACCTCAAACCTGCGGACTTCATCAGCGAAGCTGCACCGGGCGTTGAGAAAGTCGAGGTTGCCGCGGTCAATCGCAAGGCGGACCGGGAGCTCTATGCGGCCCGCCAGAAGATCTACCCGCGTTTGGCGCACGGGCGTTTCCGCGCGGTGAAATGGGCAGTGATGGTGATCACGCTCGGCATCTACTACGTGCTGCCGTGGCTGCGCTGGAATCGCGGCGAGAACCTTCCCGATCAGGCCGTGCTGCTCGATTTCGCCAATGGGCGGCTGTTCCTGTTCTTTCTCGAGATCTGGCCGCAGGAGCTCTATTTCGTCACCGGCATCCTGGTGCTCTCCGCGCTCGGCCTGTTCCTGGTGACCTCGGCTGCGGGCCGTGTCTGGTGCGGCTACACCTGTCCGCAGACGGTGTGGACGGATCTCATGATCGTGGTCGAGCGCTTCTGGCAGGGCGACCGCAACGCGCGCATCAGGCTCGACAAGGAGCGGTGGGGACCCGTCAAGATCTTCAAAAAGACCATGACGCACCTGTCGTGGCTCGCCATTGGCGCGGCGACGGGCGGTGCGCTCGTGTTCTATTTCCGCGACGCTCCGACGCTCGCCCTGGAGCTCATGACCGGTACGGCGCCAGCCATCGCCTACCTGTTCCTGGGCATCTTCACGTTCACGACCTACCTCCTGGGCGGCATCGCGCGCGAGCAGGTCTGCGTTTATATGTGCCCCTGGCCACGCATCCAGGGGGCGATGGTCGATCGCCATACGCTGCTCGTCAGCTACCGGCCCGAGCGCGGCGAGCCGCGTGGCCCGATCCGCAAGGGGCAGGGTTGGGACGGTCGCGGCGACTGCATCGACTGCAAGGCGTGCGTGGCGGTCTGCCCGACTGGCATCGACATCCGCGACGGCGCGCAGCTCGAGTGCATCCAGTGCGCGCTGTGCATCGATGCCTGCAATGAGATTATGGATAAGATCCATCGGCCGCGCGGTCTCATCGCCTACGACACCATCGCGAGGCAGGAAGCCAAGGTTGCGGGCGTCACCCATGAGCCTCTGCGGCTGATCCGGCCACGCACAGTGCTGTATTCCGGCCTGATCCTGTTCGTCACGGCGGTGATGGCGCTCGGGCTGGCATTCCGCACCACGCTCGAGGTCAACGTGCTGCACGACCGCGGCGTGCTGTTCGTGCCGTTGTCCGACGGCGGCGTGCGCAACGGCTACACGGTGAAGGTGCTGAACAAGCTGCACGACTCCGTCGATGTCGTGCTCGCGCTCGATGGCCTGCCTGGGGCGCGCATGGCGATCGTCGGGCAGGATGCGTCTGCGCCGGCCATCCGCATTCCCGCCGACAATGTGCGTGAGCTGCGCGTCCTGGTGACCGTGCCGCCGGACAAGGTGCCGGCACTGACGCCGCCGTCCACGAAGTTCGAGATCATCGTGAGGAACACAGCATCCGGGACGGAGATGCGCCGCGAGGCCATTTTCCAGAGTGCTGTGCCCCGCCGCGCCAGCCTGGAATGAAGGGAGCTCGACCGATGTCTGTCATCCAACACGCGCGAGGTCTCAAGGGACGGCACGTGCTTTGGGCCTTTCTCGGCTTCTTCGGGACGGTGTTTCTCGCCAACGGCATTTTTCTTTACGCGGCGCTGTCGACCTACTCCGGCGTCGTCGCGCAGGAGCCCTATCGGAAAGGCCTCGACTACAACGACCGCATCGCGGCCGGCGCGCGCCAGGATGAGCTCGGCTGGAGAACGGAGGCGACGTTGACGCGCGAGCAGGGGCTCAGCCTCGTGTTGCGCGACAAGGCGGGGACGCCGGTCTCAGGGCTCTCATTCGCCGGCTTTCTCGGGCGGCCATCGACCAATCAGCGTGACCTGCAGGTCATGCTGACCGAGGTCGAGCCGGGCCGCTACACGATGGCGTTCGATAATCTCGAGCCCGGCGCCTGGCTCATCAGCCTGGAGGCGAAGTGGCCGGCCACGGGCGCCAGTGAACCTGTCTACAGATTGAGGGAGCGGCTGTGGCTCAAGTCCTGACCTCCACTGCGGGACAACCCGCACCCGTCAGCACCGCGCAGCGCAAGAGCGAAGGGCCGACGGTCGAGACCACGACGCTGGTCGTCGAGAACATGCACTGCGGCGGCTGCATGCGGAAAGTCGAGCAGAAGCTCGGCGACTTGCCGGGCGTGGCATCGGCGCGGGCGAACCTGTCGGCCCGGCGCGTCACGGTCATCAGCAGCAAGGGACGGGTCTCGGCCGACGATCTGATCGAGGCGCTCGCGGAAGCCGGGTTCAAGGCCGCTCCGCTGCCCGACGAGCCGGATGCGGATACCACGGCTGGCGAGAAGGAGTTCCTGCGCCGGGTCGGCGTCGCCGGCTTCGCTGCCGCCAACATCATGCTGCTGTCGGTTGCCGTGTGGTCGGGCCAGTCGGGCGACATGGACCAGTCGCTGCAGACGCTGTTCCACTGGCTGTCGGCATTGATCGCACTCCCGGCCGTCGCCTATGCGGGCCAGCCCTTCTACCGCTCCGCCTGGGACACCATCCGCGCACGGCGCCTCAACATGGACGTGCCGATCTCGCTCGGCGTGCTGCTCGCGACCGGCATGAGCCTCTACCAGACCATGCGCGGCAGCCATCAAGTCTACTTCGACGCGGCCGTGTCCTTGCTCTTCTTCCTGCTCGTCGGCCGCTTTCTCGACCAGCTCATGCGCACGCGCGCGGCGGGGGCAGCCGCCAATCTGCTCGGCCTCAGGAGTAGCATGGCAACCGTGCTGCTGCCCGACGGCACGACGGAGCGGGTTCACGCCAGATCGCTGCTGCCTGGCATGCGCATCCTGGTGGCGGCCGGCGAACGCATCGGTGTCGATGGCCGTATCGTCGAGGGGAATGGCTCCATCGACGAGAGCCTGATCACCGGAGAGTCCGATCCCGCTCCCGCCGAGCCGGGCCGGCAGGTGTTCGCCGGAACTCTCAACATGGGTGCGCCGCTCGTCGTCGAGGCGACGGCCACCAACGAGAGCACGCTGCTCGCCGAGATCGGACGCTTGATGGCCGCCGCCGAGCAGGGCCGGGGGCGCTACGTGCGTCTGGCAGACCGAGCCGCACGGCATTATGCGCCGGCGGTGCATCTGCTGGGCCTCGCGACGTTCGTCGGCTGGATGCTGACGGGGCACGCCTGGGAACCGGCGCTGACGGCGGCGATCGCCGTGCTCATCATCACCTGCCCCTGTGCGCTGGCGCTGGCCGTGCCGGCCGTGCAGGTGGCGGCCACCAGCCGGCTGTTCGGGCGGGGCGTGCTGGTGAAGGCGCCCGATGGGCTCGAGCGTTTGGCCGAGGTCGACACCATCGTCTTCGACAAGACCGGGACGCTCACACTCGGAGAGCCGCGGCTGGTCGATGCCGAGAGCGTGAGTGATGAGGTCCTCACCCGTGCGGCGGCGCTGGCGGCCGCGAGCCGGCATCCCTATGCGCGGGCGGTCGTCCGTGCGGCGCGCGAGCGCGGTTTGTCCGTTGCGGCGGGGGCCGGTGTGGTCGAGGTCGCTGGCTCGGGCATGCAGCGGCAGGTAGCGGACGGCGAGGAGCGGCTTGGCTCCGCGGCCTGGTGTCAGGTCGAGGGGGAAGCGGGCGAAGCGGCCGCGCTGTGGTACCGGCCGGCTGCCGGTGAGGCGGTGGCGCTCAGGTTCGAGGATCGTCTGCGCCCGGATGCAGCAGATGTCATCCGCCAGCTGACCGGGGCGGGCTACGCGGTCGAGCTCTTGTCGGGGGACCGGGCGGCGGCAGTCGAAGCGGCGGCGCGGGAGGCGGGCATCGAGCATTGGCGCGCGCGTCAGAACCCGGCCCAGAAGATCGCCCGTCTCGAGGCGCTCAAGGCGGCGGGCCGCAAGGTGCTGATGGTCGGCGATGGCCTCAACGACGCGCCAGCGCTCGCGGCAGCGCATGCCTCGCTGTCGCCGTCGACGGCGGCCGATGTCAGCCAGACCACTGCCGACGTGGTGTTCCAGGGCGAGGGATTGGCCGCGGTCACCGAAGCGCTTGCCGTCTCCAAGGCGGCGCATCGCATGGCACTGCAGAACTTCGCGCTCTCGCTCGGCTACAATGCGGTGTTCGTGCCACTGGCGGTGGCGGGCTACGCAACCCCGCTGATTGCAGCGATCGCCATGTCGAGCTCATCCATCGCCGTGACGGCCAACGCCGTGCGGCTCAGGTCGAAACGTCTGGAGGTGCGCGCATGACGGCCCTGGCCTGGCTGATGCCTGCGGCCCTGGTCCTTGGTGGACTGGGACTGGCTGCGTTCCTGTGGGCTCTCAAAACCAATCAGTTCGAGGACCTCGACGGCGCGGCGTGGCGTGCGCTGCAGGACGAGGAAACGCGGCGGTTGGATGGGAGGCGTCCGAATTAGGCGACGATTGTCGCTTCGGCGGCGGTGATCCCGCCGTCAGGGCTCGTTCTGGACCACGAGGCTGCGGAACGCATGCCAGGTGGCATGGCCGATCAGCGGGAACGCGATGACGAGGCCAACGAACAAGGTCGCCGTTCCCACCGCGATGAAGCCAGCGATGAGGGCTGCCCACAGCGCCATCGGCTTGGGGTTCTTCACGATCGCCTCGATGCTTGCCGCCATCGCGGTGACCGCGTCGACCCGCCTTGTGAGCAGCAGCGGGACGGAAATGGCGGAGATCGAGAAGACGACGAGGGCGAGCACGCCGCCGACGGCGCTGCCGGCTACCAGCAGCCCCAGTCCGTGTGACGTGAACAACAGTGTCGGCACGAACTCGCTCGCCGGCGGCAAGCCCCGGCTGCCCATGAACAGCATGAACATCAGCATCGCGAGCTGCAGCCAGACGCCGTAGGCGAAGGCCAGCACCGCGCCGAAGAAGCCGAGCTGCCCGGGAGCCTTGAGCCCAGCCAGGATCACAGTGGCGATGGTTACCGGCAAGCCGCGTTCGAAGCGCCAGCTCGCCTCGTAAAGCCCGACCCCGACCAGGGGACCGATCAGCAGGAAGCCGCCGCAAAGAGCCAGCAGCAGGGACTGCAGGCCAAACGAAATGAGTCCTACCGTCAACGCGAGCGCCAGCACGGCGAAGGTGGTGCCGTAGGCGAGGCTCACGTTCGGCGCCGCCCAAAGATCGCGCCAGCCCGCCGCGAGCCAGTCCCAGGGTGCGTCCGACGGAATTCTGCGGACATGGATCTGCGCTTCGATCAGTCGAGCATCGAAAGAGCCGGCGGCGGTCATTTGTTTTGGCATGAACTCACGTTTCCCCCCGCTCCGCCAAAGCGCCGTGGGCAAACGGCGGAGCGCATCAAACCAAAGTCGATATTCTGGCACCAGATCACCACCGCCCGCAAGATGATGCGCGAAGAGTTCAGTCGAGCTCGCGCACAGAGGCGACGAAGAACGTTCGCAGCACGCCGTCCTGCTCCAGGATGGAGACGTACTCGCCGGGCAGGAACGCGTGCTGCGAGAACCGGAAGCCGGCCTCGTCATGTCCGGCGTTGCCATGGATGTCGTAGTGGAACGTCCACTCGCCGCCGGGCCGATGGACGATGTGGCCGACGGCTTCGGGTTCGATGCCCCAGAACCGCCGCACGCGGCAGCGGTCTTTCAATTGCTTCCAGGCCTCCGGGTCGATGTGGCCCTTGTCGTCGAGCGGGGCGATGAAGTCATAACCGCGTTCGCGGCTGCCGGCGGGGAAATCGGGATCGCGGGCGAGCTCGAGGCGCACACGACGCAACAGTTTCTCTGGTTCGGTCATGATGTCGGCCCTCCGCTGGTGCCGGGGGTTAGTGAGAGAACAGCACGGGAACTTTCATGTGCTGCAGCAGGTGGCGGGTCACACCGCCAAAGGCGAACTCGCGAAAACGGGAATGGCCGTAGGCGCCCATGACGAGAAGCTCCGAGGTGTCGGCGGCGCGGCGATTGATCTCCTCGCCGGCAGACGTACGGCTTTCCGGGATGGTCGAGACCGACACTTTCACTCCATGACGATCGAGCGCGGCGGCGATGTCCGTCGCCGGTGCTGTTCCGCGCTGCTCGGGCTCCTCCACCGTGAGCAGGTTGACCTGCAGCGCGCGATTCAGCAGCGGCAGAGCATCGAAGATGGCGCGGGCGGCCTCCCGCCGGTTCTTCCAGGCGACGGTGATCGTCCTCGGCATGGCGGAGGTCACCCAGCCGTTGGGGATCACGAGTACGGGCCGGCCGCTTTCGATTGCGAGCCGCTCCGGGAAATCGAGGATTGACGAAAGATCCCAGGTTGGGTCGGACTGGCTCGCGATAATGAGGTCGGCGGCGCGCCCCTGATCCATCACGATCGTCGCCGGGTCGACGCGCTCGGGAGTGATCGAGCGCCACTCCGACACGAAGGTCTGCTGGCCGGTCGCCTCGTCGAACGCGGCCTTGATCCGATCGCCTTCCTCCCGGATCTGGGCCGCGATGTTGCCGAGGACCTCGCGCCCGAACGGAACCGGCATCGGCGGTTGCAGGCGGTATCCGGGGAAGACGTGCAGACCGATCAGGTGCGCTCCGAATTCTTTCGCAAGCTGCACGCCCGCATCGAGCAGCTGATGCGCCCGCTGGTCGTGATTCAAGTGCATCAGGATCGTTTTATACGGCATGGGTCGGATGTCCTTGCTCTGTGAGGAAACGCACAAAGACATTTTTGGGTCGAACGATCTCGGGGCCCTGCGTCAGGTCAAAGACTATTGCGCAGGTCAAGGCCAAAGTCCGGCCATGCGGGAAACAAGGCTAATGCGACCCCGGCGGTTGTGGCGTATGCGACCTCTCGCGCCCACATTGCCATAAGACGACGATGAGTGATGGGCAGCCAGACGCTAGCAGGCTGCAATGATGAGGAGTGCCGATGACGCGCCCCGCTGCAACGGCGGCTGACGATCAGGTCCAGGTCACAGCTTTTCTGAGCGATCCTGCCTCCTATCCGGCGAGCCCCCGATCTGTCACCATGATGGAGACACACGGCGCCAAGGTCTTTCTTGCAGGCGATGAGGCCTGGAAGATCAAGCGTCGGGTTCAGTTCCCGTACATGGATTTCTCGACGATCGAGAAGCGGCGCGCGGCTTGCGAGCGCGAGATCGAGATTAACCGGATCTGGGCGCCGGAGCTCTATCTCGGTTGCGTGCCGGTTACGCGTGAAGTTGACGGGCGCTTGTTGATCGGCGGATCGGGCGAGCCGGTCGAGTGGGCCGTGCGGATGCGCCGCTTCGCGCAATCGGATCTCGTCGGTGCGGTGGCGGACAAGGGCGCTATCACCCCGGAGTTCGCCGGACGCCTTGCCGACATGGTGTTCGACAGTCACGTTAAAGCCGCGCCGGCCGAAAGCACGAACGGCGCAGAGCGTGTCGCCCAATTGGTTGCTTCGGTATCGCGCAATCTGGCGGGCGTGGCCGCAATTCTCACGCCGGAGCTCCCGGAGGCGTTCCGTGTGCGTTCGGAGGCGCGGCTCGCTCGCGCGGCGCCGGTGCTCGACCAGCGCGCCAGGCGAGGGCTCGTCCGCCGCTGTCATGGGGATCTTCACCTCGACAACATCGTGATGTGGCAGGGCAGGCCCATGCTTTTCGATGCCATCGAGTTCGACGAGGACCTCGCCACCATCGATACGCTCTACGACCTCGCCTTCCTGCTGATGGACCTCGATCACAGGGGATTGAGGGGCGACGCCAACATCGTCCTCAACCGCTATCTCTGGCGCTCGCAGGAGACGCTGGATCTCGACGGGCTCGTGGCACTGCCATTGTTCCTCGGCCTGCGCGCGGGCGTTCGCGCCCTGGTCGCGTCCGAGCGAGCCGAGCAGGAGTTGGCAAAGGAAACGAAGGCCGGCAGCGCAGATCGCCAGATCGCACGCGCGCGGGGCTATATGCGCACGGCACTCGCTTACCTTGATCCGCCGCCCGCAGGCTTCGTCGCCGTCGGCGGCCTGTCGGGCACCGGGAAATCGACCTTGTCTGCGCAACTCGCCCCGGATCTCGGCCCAGGTCCCGGAGCCGTGCATCTCAGAAGCGATCTGGAACGGAAGTCCCTGTGCGGGGTAGGCGAGACGGATCGGCTCGGACCCGAGGGTTATGCCGAGGCGGTCACCGCCCAGGTCTATGACACGCTTTTCGATAAGGCGCACCGCGTGCTGACCGCCGGGCATGGGGTCATCGTCGACGCGGTTTTTGCCAAGCCGCAGGAGCGCTGTCGTCTTGCAGAGACTGGAGAAAGCGCGGGCGTGCCGCTCCACGGCCTCTGGCTGACGGCCGATCCCGAGACGCTGATGCAGCGTGTCGACGGGCGGCGGAACGATGCCTCCGATGCGACGTCTGATATCGTGAAAATGCAGCTCGGCTACGACATCGGTCCGCTGTCACCGGCCTGGACGATCATCGATGCGGGCCGGGACATGCAGAAGACAACGGCAGAGGCCAAGGCGGCTTTGTCTGGCCAGATGCGCGAGGAAAGCTAGAGTTCTGTTATCCGCAATCGGTGATGCTCCCAGCCGATCGCACTCCAGTCGAAGAAAGGCGCGGCAGTGACCATTCGCAATTTGCAGCATCTTCTTCGTCCGGCATCTGTGGCGCTGATCGGCGCCAGTCCGGAGCCGGGAAGCGTCGGGCTGATCGTGACGCGCAACCTCAAGGCCGGCGGGTTCGATGGTCCGATCTGGCTGGTCAATCCGCGGCACAAGGAGATCGAGGGCGAGCCCTGCTTTCCGTCGGTCGACGCTCTTCCGGCTGCCCCGGAACTCGCCGTCATCGCCACGCCGCCACGCACGGTGCCGCAACTGATCGGCGAGCTTGGCCGCAAGGGAACCAGGGCCGCCGTCGTCATCACGGCCGGGGTCCGGGACACGCTGAAGCAAGCCATGCTCGACGCGGCAAAGCCGCATCTGCTGCGCATCCAGGGGCCGAACTGCATCGGGCTCATGGTGCCGGGGGTGGGCCTCAACGCCAGCTTTTCGCATCGCAAGCCCCTCGCGGGCGATCTCGCCTTCCTGTCCCAGTCCGGCGCTCTCATCACGGGCGTCGTGGACTGGGCGGCCGATCGTCATATCGGCTTTTCCCACGTGGTCTCGCTGGGCGACATGGCGGATGTCGATTTCGGCGATCTGCTGGATTACCTCGCGGGCGATCCGGGCAGCAGGGCGATCCTGCTCTACATGGAATCGGTCTCCCATGCGCCGAAATTCCTGTCCGCGGCCCGGCGCGCGGCCCGCTCCAAGCCGGTGATCGTCGTCAAGGCGGGCCGGCACGCGGCCGGCTCGGAAGCGGCGCTCTCGCATACCGGCGCCCTGACCGGTGCTGACAGCGCATACGACGCGGCGTTCCGGCGCGCGGGCGTGCTGCGTGTCCTGGAGCTGCAGGAGCTTTTCGGGGCCGCGGAGGTGCTGGCGCGACTTCCCGTTTCGAGTGGCGAGCGGCTCACCATTCTAACCAATGGAGGCGGCGCCGGCGTCCTTGCCGTAGATCGCCTGATCGATCTGCATGGCACGTTGGCGCGCCTGTCGGACAAGGGCAAAGCCGCGCTCGATGCGACCATGCCGCCGACGTGGTCGGGCCGAAATCCCGTCGACATCATCGGCGACGCCAGTCCCGAGCGCTATGCCACCGCGCTCGAGGTGCTGCTCGATGAGCCGGAAACGGATGCCATCCTGATCATCAACTGCCCGACCGCGACGGCTTCGTCGACGGCGGTCGCCGATGCCGTGATCAAGTCTGTCGAACGGCGGCGGGAAGCTGGCGCTACGAAGGCCGTGCTGACGAACTGGCTCGGCGAGGAGGTGAGCCGGGAGGCCAGGCAGCAATTCGCGCGTGCCGATATCGCGAGCTTCGAGTTTCCGGCAGCGGCGATCGAGGGGTTCATGCAGCTCGTGCGCTACACGCGCGCGCAGAACCAGCTGATGCAGATTCCGCCATCGCTTCCCGAGGAGCTTGGGCTGCGCACGGCCGATGCGCGAAACATCATTGCCGCCGCGCTCAAATCCGGCCGCACCGTGCTTTCGGAGGTTGAGGCGAAATCACTGCTCACCGCCTATGGCATTCCGACCGTGACGACCGAGATCGCGCGGACACCCGACGAGGTGGAGGCGATCGCGGCGCGCATTCTTCGCGAGCATGCAGCGTGCGTCGTCAAGGTGCTGTCGGACGATATCTCTCACAAGTCGGATGTCGGCGGCGTGCGTCTTGGGATCGAGCGGCCCGAGGGCGCGCGCACGGCGGCCGAGGACATCCTGGCACGGGTCGCACGGCAGCTGCCGCAGGCCCGCGTTGCGGGGTTCACGGTGCAGCCCATGATCCGTCGTCCGCATGCGCACGAGTTGATCGCCGGCATGGCGGTCGACAGCACGTTTGGGCCGGTGCTGCTGTTCGGCGCGGGAGGAACTTCCGTGGAAGCGGTTGCGGACACCGCGCAGGCGCTGCCGCCGCTCGATCTCAGTCTTGCCGAGGACCTGATGCGGCGCACGCGCATCTGGGCTCTGCTGCAGGGCTATCGCGACCGGCCGCCGGCCAAGATCGCCAGCATCGGGGAGGTGCTGGTGCGGCTCGGCTATCTGGTGGCGCGCCATCCGGAGATCCGGGAGCTCGATATCAACCCGCTGCTCGCCGACGAAAGGGGGGTGATCGCGCTCGATGCCCGCGTGCGCGTCGCAGACGAGGCGAGGGAGCCGCGTGTGCCGATGGCGATGCGGGCGTACCCGTCGGAATGGATGAAGGACGTCGAGGTCGCGGGCGTTGGTCCCGTCCGGCTGAGACCCATCAGGCCCGAGGACGAGCGGCTCTATCATGAGTTCTTCCAGAACGTCACGCCGGAAGATCAACGCCTGCGCTTTTTCAACGCGCAGCCCGAGATTTCGCGCAAGTTCCTCGCTCGCCTGACCCAGATCGACTACGCGCGCGAAATGGCTTTCGTGGCGCTAGCGAAGGATACGGGGAAGCTGCTCGGCGTGGCGCGCTTCATCGCCGATCCCGATTACACCCGCGGTGAATATGCGGTCCTCGTCCGGTCAGACCTCAAGTCACGCGGCCTTGGCTGGCAGCTCATGCAGCACCTTATCGCCTATGCGCAGTCGGAGGGGCTGGAGCAGCTGTTCGGCACCGTGCTCACCGAGAACACGACCATGCTCCACATGTGCGCTGTGCTTGGCTTTACCATCAAGCAGGAGGCCGACGACCCGACCGTGCGCTACGTCGTGCTCGATCTCAAACGTCATCCGGGTTCCGCGACGGTGCCATAGCAGGCATCGCCGTCATCCGGATCGGCGCTAATTCGGCAGCGAGGAGGGCGGTTTGGCGCCGCGCCGTCTCTTCGGGGCCGGCTCGAGATTGGAAAGCGGGAGAGCGCCCTGCCGGGCGTCATCGCTGCCCTCCAACAGTTCCTTTCCCATTTCGAGAATGACGCCAAGGGCCGTGTTGAAGAGTGTCGTTGCGTCTATTTCCTCAAGATTGATGTTCTTGTGAATGAGCGGGTTTCGATCGAAATTGGTGATGTCTCTGATATGTCGAACGGTAATGTCTTTTGGCGCCGGCGAGGCGCCGGAAGCGCGCGCTTCCTCGAGCTGACTGGCCATGAGGCCCATGGTCATGTTCTCTTTCTTGGGCGCGCCGAGAAACATGGCGTAGTATTCCTTGAGGACGCTTTCGACGGCTCTCACGGAATGAAAACCCGAGGCCGAGTATAGGCCGAATGCCAAGCAGCGCCCCGCGGCTCTGAATTCGCTCAAAGCAAATTCCGGAATCGCGTCGCGAATAGAGGCGTGGATGTGATTATCCGCCTTCTCCGCCAGACCTTCGGTGTTGAAAATCCCGCGCTCCGGTACGGCGTAGACCGCTATTTTCTTGAGCTCGGCACTGAACTGATGCTCGAAAATGTCGATCTTCTCTATGATGAGCCGCATGCGGTAGCCGTCTATCGGCCCCGCCGGTCCGCCGGATGTTTTGGGGTCCGGCATCAAGAGGTTCTCATGCGCCAGGATGGAGCCATAAAGGTCGAGTGCCGCAGCGTTACAGTAATGGAGAGGAACTGGCTCGCCGCTGAGAAGCGCGTTCAGATGCTGACGCGCGGTCCATAGGGCGTAGAGCTGGCTGAGCGCATCGACGTTCTCCTGCCCGCAGATCGCCTTGAGGTGCCGAAGTGCGCCGCCGATCTCGTAGATCGGGAACGGGTCGATGAGCTTCATGTCACCCCCCAACTCCGAGCCGCGCCCGAGCTGTCCGTCATCAGCGTATCTGCTGCCGGCAGCGGTTGACAAGCAGGGCGGGCCCGGCGAGCCTCACGCGTCTAAACGAGTTCCATTGCGATTACCTCGACAACGCGGCTGCATTTCGACAGTCAGGAGCAGGACGGTCATGCCCACCATCGATCCCGATCGCGTCATGGGCGATCTGAGGCGCCTTGCAGAGTTCGGCAAATACAAAACGGGTGTCCACCGGCCGACCTATTCCAGCGACGACATGGCCGCCCGGCATTGGCTGGCGGGGCGCATGGCGGACGCGGGCCTCGAGGCCGAGATCGACGGCATCGGAAATGTGATCGGCCGCGGCCAGGGGAGCGGCCCGTGCGTGCTCGTGGGCTCGCATACGGAGAGTCAGAATTATGCCGGATGGCTCGACGGGCCGCTGGGGGTCATCTATGGGCTCGAAGCTGCCCGCGCGATCGGCGCCGATCCCGGGTTTGCAGGCGCGGTGGTGGATGTCGGTTCCTGGGCGGACGAGGAGGGCCACTTCGGCAGCTTCTTCGGCAGCCGCTCGTTCTGCGGCGAGCTGACGGATGCAGAGATCGACGCCGCCGTCGACCGCACGAATGGCACCCGGGTGCGTGATGCACTGGCCAACGCGGGGCTGGCGGGCCGAACGCGCGCCCTCGTCGATCCGCAGCGCTATATCGCCTACCTGGAGGCGCACATCGAGCAGGGGGATTGGCTGGAGGCCAACGACCTCAGGATCGGGATCGTCACCAGCATCGTCGGCATCTGGCAGTATCAGGTGAGCTTCGAGGGTGTGCAGAACCATGCCGGAACCACGCGCATGGCGATCCGCAAGGATGCCGGCGTGGCACTCACCCGGCTCTGCTGCGAGATCGAGCGCCACTTTCCCGAG
>JAEZHL010000292.1 GCA_023416575.1 Pseudomonadota bacterium | reverse complement strand
CGGCCGGCCCGCTGCCACGCTGGTGCTGATCGGCAGTGTCGGCGGATCGCTTTGGGAGCCGTTTCGCTCGAGCCCGGAATCGGCCCTGACCGACAGTCCGCTCGACACCTGGACGCGGCGTATTGCGGGCGAGCTGGCCGATGTGCTCGGAGCGGCTGCCCTCTTCCCGTTCGGCGGGCCGCCCTACTTCCCGTTTCAACGCTGGGCGCAGCGCGCAGGATCGGTGCATACCTCCCCGCTCGGGTTGCTGATCCATTCCGACTATGGGCTATGGCACGCCTATCGCGCGGCGCTGGTAGTTTCCGAACGGATCACCATTCCCGAGGCGCCGGTACAGCGCAGTCCGTGTGAGACATGCACGGACAAGCCCTGCCTCTCCGCCTGCCCGGTCGGCGCTTTCAGCCCAGCCGGCTACGACGTCCCGCGCTGTGTTGCGCACATCAGCAAAGCCGAAAACGAAATCTGCCTGGAGCAGGCGTGCCTCGCGCGGCGCGCCTGTCCCGCTGGCCGCGCCTACGCCTACGGCCCGGAGCAGGCGCGATTCCACATGACGGCGTTCCGCCGCGCACACCAGACTTGACGATGATCCGCGATCAGCGCGGAGTGGTGCCCGACAGTGCGTAGCTCATCATCTTGTAGGCGAGTGCCGCGGCCGTGTAGTCCGCGAAATGCAGACCCGGAATCGGCGCGAGTTCGACCAGATCGGCGCCGACGATATGGCTGACCTCGGCCGCCCGCTTCAGGATGGCGAGCGCCGTCAGGTACTGCATCCCGCCCGGCGTCGGCGTTCCGGTTGCCGGCATGATACCGCCGTCGAGCCCGTCGATGTCGAACGTGACGTACACGGGCCGGCCGCGCAGCGGTGCCACGATCTCCTCGATATCCCACTGCGCCTGATCCTTGGCCCAGTGGATATGGATGCGATCGCGGTTGGCCTCGAAATAGGCCGCCTCGGCCGCCGAGATGGCCCGAATGCCGACCGAAACGAGCGAGACGTTGTCGTGGTCGAGCACGCGCCGCATCGCCGAGGCGTGGGAGTAATGCTCGCCGAGATAGCCGTCGCGCAGATCGGCGTGGGCGTCGAACTGGAGGACGACGAGATCGGGATGCGCGGCCGCGAACGGGCGGATCGCTCCCGGCGTGATCGAATGCTCGCCACCGATGACGAAGGGGAAGCGGCCAGCCGCACGCACCGTTTCAACGACCCCGGCAAGCTGATCGAGAGCTGATTCGATGGACGCGGCGATTGTCGGCTGGCGGATGGTGGCGATGCCGTAGTCGAGGTAGGGCTCGCGCCACAGCTCCTCATCGAACAGCTCGAGCTGATGGCTCGCGGCGAGGAGCGCGGCGGGGCCTGCTGCCGTGCCACCGCCGTAGCTCACCGAGGCTTCGAGCCCGAATGGGATAACGACCGCGCGCGCCTCGTCGGGGCGAGCGGCGTCCTCGCGCCCTTCCTCGAGGAACGCTTCGCTCGGAGGGAGATAGTCGAGCCGGCTCGAAGGTGCTTCGCTCATGCGACCTGGCATCCTGATGAAGATTGCTGAACGTCCTCGCTCCATCCCTGATGGAGAAAGGCGTGAGCCCGTCCCGGGCTTGATCCGGGGTGAAAGGCGGGATCTCTGCGGTGCTTCGGAAATGCCCTCACGCCGTTCCTCTCCCCTGGTCGAGGGGAGAGGAGGCGTGAAGAGGCATGCGCTTAGGCGTTCTGAACCACCCGTTGCAGGTCGTCGCCGTACATCGTGTACATCGGCTCATCCAGCAGGATGACCTCGTCGTACCGGCCGTAGCCGTTGAAGGGGCCGGCGAGCGCGCGCCCGTAGGCGCCGATGTTCCCGATCTCGATGTAGTCCCCTTCCCGCACCGAGGCCGGCAGCGAGAACGGGCCTTTCATGTAGTCGATCGAGTCGCAGGTCGGGCCCCACATCTCGAACGGCACCAACGGCTCGTCACCCCGCGTCTCGCGTCCGATGAGCCGTACCGGGAATGCAAACCCGAGGTGCGCGGCGTCGAACAGCGCGCCGTAGCTGCCGTCGTTGATATAGAGGTTGTTGCCCTTGCGCGCATCGACCCGCACGATCAGGCTTTCCGCCTCGGCAACCAGCGCCCGGCCCGGCTCGCAGATCAGCCGGCATGCCTCGCTGACCGGCAACTTGTCGAACCCGGTCCGAATCGCCTCGATGAACGAGGCGAGCGGTGCCGGCTCGCTGTCGGTGTAGCGCGAGGGGAAGCCGCCCCCGATGTCGACCGCATCGACCACGACACCCGCCTTGACGATGAGCTTGCGCACCTCGTCGAGCGCCGTGATGAAGGAATCCGGCGTCGTCGTCTGCGATCCGACGTGGAACGTGATGCCGAGCTCGTCCGCCACCTGGCGCGCCTTCACCAGCAGGTCGGCCGCCTCCTGGCCGACGATGCCGAACTTGCGCTCCAGCGGGATCTGGCTGTTCTTGGCGGGCACGGCCACGCGCACGAAGAGCTGCAGGTCCTTGGCACCCCGCGTCTCGTCGAGAATCTTGGCCAGCTCTTCCTCGGTATCGAGCGCGAAGCATTTCACGCCGAACTCGAAGTACGCGCGCCGGATCGCGGTGCGTGACTTCACCGGGTGCATGAAGTGCAGATGAGCCCCCGGAATCGTCGCCGCATCCTCGAGCTCAGGCAGCGAGGCGACGTCGAATTGCCGGATGCCGGCGCCGAAGAGGGCACCGAGCAGGAAGACAGAGCTGTTGGCCTTGTAGGCATACGCGACCTCGCCCGGGAAGTTCTCGAGGAACCACCGAGCAGCCCTGCCCGCGGCTTGCGGACGGGCGGCCAAGACAGGACGATCGGGCTTGGAATGGGCGATCAGTGCCGCCGCAGACGGAAATCTTTCCATCTCATGGGACCTCCACCAGTCGGATTGGACCAGTTGGCGCTTGCTGAACCAGCAGAGACCGCCACTACGCAGGCTTCAGAAAACTGAACCAGTTGCCCCAAATAAGATCGGCGGGCCGCGATGTAAAGAGCATTGGCGCAGCCATTTTTACGACGTCCCTAAGCGTGGCCGCATCGCCGCAGATTAGTGAGTGAAATCAGGTGGTTGGTGTCGCCCGAAACGTCATCCGCGCTTGGTTGTGCCCGAAATTCGGGTGAACGCGCTGGCCGGCAAAGCCGTGCGCGCCGAGAAGGGCCAGAAACTCGGCCTCCGGATACATCGAGAACCCGAGGCGCGCGCGAATGCTGCGGTAGTCGGAAACGGCCGTTTTGGCGAGTCCCAGGAACGCCGCCACAACGAAACCGCCCTGAAACCCGAATCGCAGCAGCGCCAGAGCGTCGGTGATCGGGCTCACGTCGGGAGGAATGACGTCCGCGATGACGAGGCTACCGCTCGGCTTGAGCTTCCGCCGCCACAGATCGAGCAGCCCCGTCAACTCCTCGCGCTGCAGATATTGAACAAGCGAATTGGCGACCACCAGGTCGAGCGATCTGTCCTCGATACGGGCGACGTCCTCCGCGCCGACGACCTCGATCGCAGGGTTGGCGGCAACGCGTGCGGCGAGCTTCTCGCGCACGGTCGGGGCAGCCTCGCAGAGGATAAGGTGGCCGCAGCCCGCCGCCACGGCCTCGGCATAGAGCGCCTCGCCACAGCCATGGTCGAGCACGACGGCACCGGGACCTGGCACGTGGCGCAGGATGTCCTTGCCGACAGCCGCGGCGTGAAGTTGCTTGTGCCGGTCACTGACGTAGATGGCGTGATCACTGTTCCAGTAGTCGACCCAGCTCTTCATGCTCGCCCACTACCTCGCAGCTATAAGCCCGCCCGTCAGCGCTTTTCGGCAGCCCCCGACTGGCTCTGCGGTGCTGCCTTGCCGAAACCCTGGCGCATCTTCTCGCAAGGGTCCGGCCGTTCCGCCCGTGGCGTCAGCCAAACATAGTCGACGGCCGCCTCGCCGTCAGGACCCATCATAACGTAAGTTGCCGGATCGTCCTGCTTATTGTCGACCTCGATGAAGGCGACGGTAACCACACTGATCATTGGCGCCCGCTGCCGCAGGCGCCAGGGCACACCGCGGTCGGCCCGCACATGGCCGTTGCCGGCGACCAGGATCGCGGCGCCATGATTTTCCAGCGCCGTCAGAAGGGTGTCGGCCAGCTGCGCGTCCCGATATTGCTGGGCCAGCGCCATGGGGAGGAAGGCCGACTCGGGCAGGAGACCGCAGTGGCTGGCTTCGATCTCCGCCACCAGCGCCTGCTGGAGCGGTGATTCGAGCAGCACGTCGAGACCGAGGCGGTTACGCTCCTCGTCTGCGAGGGCCGTTAGCCCGCCACGCCCGACCTTCCGGATGAGCTCCGTCGGCGTGTTGCCGCCGAGAATCGGCAGCCGGTGACGGAACGCCTCCTCGAACAACGGCGCGAAGAGCGCAGCCGGAGGCCAGCCGCTCCGCTCCCATTGCAGCTGGGTCATGAGCCCTGCCGCCGCCGCCCCCGGAGTTTCCCGGAGCAGGGAAACGTAGGCATCGACCAGCGGCTGCTGGTTGGCGCGGATGTGCTCGAAGACGACGGCTGGGCCGACGATGGCCGGAGTCCCCTCGCCGGCACGCGCCCCCGCCTGAGCCGACTTCCGGCGGCTCGCCAGCGTTCCGATCAGCGACGCGCGCAGGCGGTGATGGTCGGCGTTGTCGTGCACCTCGCCCAGCAGGACGATCGGGCTCTTGGCCAAAGCGTCGATGAGCTCGTCGCGGCCAATCCGGCGCTTCTCCCGGGCCGACCAGATGGTGCCGACGAGAGCGCGATCACGGTCGAGTTGCGACGACAGCTCGGATCGTGGTGCCGTGGTCTCCTGAGCGGCTGCGGGCTGCAACAGGAGCACGCACCCCAGAGCCAGCAGGAGTGCGCGCCTCATCCCCCCGCGCACGTTGCTAGCGCTCCTTGCGCAGCGGCAGGCTCTTGCGCTCGCGGATCATATTGACGAAGCGGGTGAACAGATAATGGCTGTCCTGCGGGCCGGGCGATGCTTCCGGATGGTACTGCACCGAAAACACCGGCCGATCGTTCAGCCGCAGGCCGCAGTTCGAGCCATCGAACAGCGACACGTGTGTCTCCTCGACCCCGGCCGGCAGCGACTCGCGATCGACCGCGAAGCCGTGGTTCATGGACGTGATCTCTACCTTGCCGGTGGAGTAGTCCTTCACCGGATGGTTCGCACCGTGGTGACCCTGGTGCATCTTGCGGGTGGTGGCGCCGAGCGCAATTCCGAGCATCTGGTGGCCGAGGCAGATGCCGAACACCGGCAGGCCGCTGTCGACGAGGCGCTTGATCTCGGGAACGGCGTATTTGCCGGTCGCGGCCGGATCGCCAGGGCCGTTCGAGAGGAAAATACCGTCGGGCTTGCGCTCCAGGATCTCTTCCGCCGTCGTCGTTGCCGGCACCACCGTCACCCGGCAGCCCGCCGCGGCCAGCGAGCGCAGGATGTTGCGCTTCAGGCCGAAATCGATGGCGACGACATGGAACTCCGGCTCGACCTGGCGGCCATAGCCCTTGCCCCAGACCCAATGCATCTCGTCCCAGGTATAGCTCTGCCCGGTCGTCACTTCCGGCACCAGGTCGAGCCCGTTCAGCCCCGACCAGGCCTGCGCCTCCGCTTGCAGCTTGGCGATGTCGAACTCGCCTGAAGGCTCGTGCGCGATCACGCCGTTCGGCATGCCCGATTCGCGGATCCTGGCAGTCAGCGCACGCGTATCGATACCGGTGATGGCGATGATGCCGCGTGCCTTCAGCCATTCACCGAGATGCTCGGCCGCCCTGTAGTTCGATGGGTCCGTGACCTCGGCGCGCAGCACGCAACCGCGGATGCCGGACCGCATGGCGAGGTTGGACGTTTCCGTATCCTCGGCATTGGCACCGACGTTACCGATATGAGGAAAGGTGAAGGTGATGATCTGGCCGGCATAGCTCGGGTCCGAGAGGATCTCCTGGTAGCCGGTCATCGCCGTGTTGAAGCAAACCTCGCCGACGGCCGAGCCGGTGGCGCCGAGGCCGCGTCCGCTGATCACGGTTCCGTCCGCGAGCACGAGGCGGGCGGTCATCGGCGTATCGGCCCAGGGAGCGGGCGTGCTGGTGAGGGCGGCGGCGCCGCGTGTATCGAGGGTCGAGGTCATGAGCTGCTCCGGGCGGCGCAGACCGAGGCTCCTCGCAGAAGCGCTGTTTCGTTGCACCGCAATATTGGTCCGCGGACCGGCACCCTATTTGAGGTCGCTCGCAGCGTCAATCAATGGCCGCAAGGCTTGCGACAACTGTTTCGCAATCGTACATGACGCGCGCAGTACGAAGGAGATGTCATGCGCGACGAGATCAGCCGAGCAATCAAGGATGCCATGAAATCAGGCGACAAGCGCCGGCTGGCAACCTTGCGCCTCATGTCCGCGGCGATCAAGGACCGCGATATCGCGGCCCAGGTGGACAGCGCGGGGCAGCCGAGCGGGCGCGACAAGATCTCCGAGACGGAATTGCTGCAGCTTCTCCAGAAGATGGTCAAGCAGCGGCGCGACGCCGCCGAGACCTACCGTCAGGGCGGCCGCCCGGATCTCGCCGACCAGGAGCTGGCCGAGATTGTCGTCATCGACGAGTTCCTGCCGCGGCAAATGGACGAGGTGGAGATGCGCACCGCCGTCGAATCGGTGGTTCGCGAGCTCGGATGTGCCGGCTTGAAGGACATGGGCCGCGCCATGGCGGTCCTCAAGGAGCGCTATTCCGGCCGCATGGACTTCGCCAAGGCCAACGGCATGGTGAAAGACCTGATCAAGTAGCACCCCGGAAGATCCTGCGCCTCCCGGCGTCCCTGGCCGGTAAAACCGGTCCAACCTGTGGATGTCGGGGGCGAAGGCTCTCGTTTGATCTGGCAAACCGGCAAAAGCTGGCGCGAATCACTAAAATGAAGTGATCGCAATCGTCTGTTCTGGGGTTCGATGCGCTTTCCGCCCGCCTTCCTTGACGAGATACGCGCCCGCCTGCCGGTGAGCCAGGTGGTCGCGCGCAAGGTGGCGCTGAAGCGCAAGGGGCGCGAGTTCGCCGGCCTGTCGCCGTTCAAGACCGAGAAGACGCCCTCGTTTTTCGTCAACGATCAAAAGGGCTTCTATCACTGCTTCGCGTCCGGCGAGCACGGTGACATCTTCAAGTTCGTGATGGACACCGAAGGACTGTCCTTCACGGAAGCCGTCGAGCGGCTCGCCGCCGAGGCCGGCGTGCCGATGCCACGGATGACGGGCAGCGAGGCGCGGCAGGAAGACCAGAGGGTGCGGCTTCTGGCCGTGCTCGAGGCGTCGGCAGCCTTCTTCGAGTCGCAACTCCGCAGTCCTGCTGGCC
>JAEZHL010000212.1 GCA_023416575.1 Pseudomonadota bacterium | reverse complement strand
CTGGCATGGCGAAATGGGAAGGCATCTTTCCTGCGGTAACAACGAAGTTCACCGAAGACGGTCGGCTCGATGCCAAGGAGATGGAGCGCTGCTACAGGTTCCAGGTCGAGGCCGGTGTCGACGGGCTGATCGTCTGCGGCTCCCTCGGCGAGGCTTCGACACTCGATCCCGACGAGAAGCTCGAGGTGCTGCAGATCGCGCGCAGCGTCGCGGGCAAGCTCCCGGTCATCCTGACGATCAGTGACGGCTCGACGCGGAATGCGCAGGCGCTGGCCGAGCGCGGTGCCAAGGCCGGTGCGGCCGGATTCATGGTTCTACCGGGCCTGCCGTACAAGTCGGATCGCCGCGAGACGATCGCGCACTTCACGGCCGTCGCCCACGCCGGCGGCCTGCCGGTGATGATCTATAACAACCCGCCCGCCTACGGCGTCGACATCACGCCGGAGATGCTGGTCGAAATGGCGTCCGAGCCGCTCTTCACGTCGGTCAAGGAAAGCTCGGACAATATCCGGCGCATTACGGACATCATCAATCTGACGGGCGATCGCTATCAGGTCTTTACCGGCGTTGACAATCTGGCGCTGGAGAGCTTTGCCATGGGCGCGGTTGGCTGGGTTGCCGGCCTGGTCGTCGCATTCCCGGCCGAGACCGTCGCCATCTGGAAGCTGGCCCGCGCCGGTCGGATGGCCGAGGCGCTGACGATCTACCGCTGGTTCCGGCCGCTGCTCGACGTCGATGTGTCAACCAAGCTGGTTCAGAACATCAAGCTCGTCGAAGCGCTCATCATCAATTCCAACGACCGCTGCCGCGCCCCGCGCTTGCCGCTCGTCGGCGCCGAGCGGGAGCGGATCACTGCCATCGTGGAAACGGCACTGAAGAATCGGCCGGTATTGCCGCACTTGCCGGTCACACCGCACGTTGCTGCGGCTGAGTGAGACGAGACACGTGCCCCCGGGCGGCGGATCGTCTGCCGCCGCATCGCTCTCGCACATCCTGGAACGCCATGCTTCCAACGATCTCAGAAGTGCGTATCAGTGTGATCGGGCTCGGCTACGTCGGTCTGCCGCTCGCGGTCAATCTGGGATGCAAATTCCCCGTGGTCGGGTTCGACACCAGCAAACGCCGGATCGGGGAGCTGAGGGATGGGCTCGACCGAACCGGCGAGGTTTCCGAGGTTGAGCTCGGCTCAGCGAAGAAACTGAGCTTCACCGGGGACGAGGCGGATCTCGGCGCCTGCAATTTCCACATTGTCACGGTCCCGACCCCGATCGATACCGCGCGGCGGCCCGACCTCGACGCCATCGTCCGCGCGAGCGAAACCGTTGGCCGCCACCTGACGAAGGGTAGCGTGGTCGTTTACGAATCGACCGTATTCCCAGGTGCCACCGAGGAGATTTGCGTCCCGATCCTGGAGATAGTTTCAGGGCTGACGTTCAATCGCGATTTCTTCGCCGGCTATAGTCCCGAGCGCATCAACCCTGGTGACCAGCAACATCGCCTGCCGGATATTTTGAAGGTCATTTCCGGCTCGACCCCCGAGGCGACGAAGCTGATCGACAGCGTTTATGCCGCCATCGTCCGGGCAGGAACGCATCGGGTGAGCTCGATCCGAGTGGCCGAAGCCGCCAAGGTGATCGAGAACATCCAGCGAGACGTCAATATTGCGCTCATCAACGAGCTGGCACAGCTTTTCAAGCGCATGGGCCTCGAAACCCGCGAGGTGCTCGAAGCAGCCGGGACGAAATGGAACTTCCACGGCTATCGTCCCGGCCTCGTCGGCGGTCACTGCATCGGCGTCGATCCGTACTATCTGACGCACAAGGCGCAGACGATCGGCTTTCACCCCGAGATGATCCTCGCCGGTCGGCGGATCAACGACAGCATGTCGGCGTTCGTCGCGCAGGATATCGTGAAGGCGCTGCTGCAGCACCGCATCCGGCTCGATACGGCGCGCGTGCTGGTCATGGGCTTCACGTTCAAGGAGAACTGCGCCGATACCCGCAATACCAAGGTCGCCGATATGGTGGCCGAGCTGAAGGCCTTCGTTGCGAGCGTCGCTATCTACGATCCGCACGCTGATGCCGAGCAGGCGGCCCGCGAGCACGATCTGACGATCACGAATAGCTTGCCGGCGGGTTCCTACGAGGCCGTCGTGCTCGCCGTCCGGCATGATGCCATCGCCCGCCTCGGCAGCGCCCGCCTGCGCGAGCTTTTGGCGCCGGGCGGCATCCTCTACGACCTGAAAGGCGTCCTGCCCGTGCACGAGAGCGACGCGCGCATCTGAACCGACCGCGCGCCGCAGCACCTCGTGCAGCCCTTATGCTGAGCTGTCAGCCCGGAAGAGCTCCAAATGCCTGCGCCAGATCGGCGATGATATCGGCGGGATCCTCGAGGCCGATCTGCAAGCGGACGAGCGCGCCGCCGTTCCAGCCTTTGATCCCCCCAGCCGGGTAGACGATCGCAAGACTCTCGAATCCGCCCCAGGATGCACCGATGCCGAACAGCTCGAGGCGGTCCACCATGCGATTAACGTCGACCTGGCTCACGTACGGCTTGAACGCGACAGAAAGCAGCCCGTTAGCGCCGCTGAAGTCGCGCTTCCACAGCTCGTGGCCGGGATGCGACGGTAGCGCGGGATAGAGCACGCGGTCGACCTGCGGCTGCTTCTCGAGCCAGCCGATCACTTCCATCGCATGCGCCCGATGCATCGCAATTCGCGCGCTCGCGGTGCGCAGGCCACGGAGAGCAACGTAGGCATCATCTGGGCTGACGGTCTGCCCGAGCAGTCCGGCATCGAAAGCGAGCTGATCGGCTGCGCGGGCGTTTGCCGTCACAGAGCCCATCACCAAATCGGAATGCCCGGCGATGTATTTCGTGATCGCGATGACTGAAATATCGGCTCCGAGGGTGAGTGGCCGGTAGAGCCCCGGAGCGCCCCAGGTATTGTCGGTCGCGAGCAGGGTGTTGTCGCGGTCCTTGAGCAGCGCCGCGATCGCCGGCAGATCCTGCAGGTCGTAGATGATCGATCCCGGAATTTCGACGAACACCAGCCGCGTCTCGGGTCTCAGCCGGCGCGCTAGCTCCTCGTGGCCACCCGCGTAGAACTCGCAATCTATGCCACGCGGCGTCAGGTAGTGCACGGCGATGGCGCGCGCGGGTCCGTAGATCGATTCCGAGAGGAGGCAGTGGTCCCCCGGCTTCAGCACGGAAAGGAATACGTGCGCGATGGCCGCGAGCCCTGTCGGGAACAGCATCGTCCGCGCGCCTTGCTCGATCTCGGTGATCGCGTTCTCGAGCGCGAACGTCGTGGGCGTGCCACGCGCGCCGTAGGAGAAAACCTGCTCACCCTTTTCCCGCCGAAGACGGACGGACGTCAACGTCCCGGTATCCTTGTGGAGGACCGTGGAAGCGCGCACGATCGGCGGATTGACCGACTTCGTCTCAGCGTCGGCGTCGTTGCGCGCCACGTGAACAAACCTCGTCTTGTCGCGCTGCTTCATGGCTCCCCCTCAGCGTGGAATGTGTCCCAGGGGATAATAGGCCGGATGTCCCTGGCTCGAACCCAGAG
>JAEZHL010000355.1 GCA_023416575.1 Pseudomonadota bacterium | reverse complement strand
TCGACGTCCGCCGCCGGACCGGCGATGTCCGCGCCTTCGTCGGCGCGCTCGAGAGCTGGGTCATCGAAACACTCGATGAGCTCGGCGTCCGCGGCGAGACACGCTCGGGCCGCGTCGGGGTCTGGGTTTCCCGTCCGGAACGGGGAGAGGGCGTCGAGGACAAGATCGCGGCTATCGGTATCCGTGTCCGCCGCTGGGTCAGCTTCCACGGTCTGAGTTTCAACGTCTCACCCGACCTCAGCCATTTTGAAGGCATCGTCCCCTGCGGCGTCCGCCAGTACGGCGTGACGAGCCTGGAGGATCTGGGGCGGCCAGCCGTGATGCGCGACGTGGACGCCATTCTCGCCCGAGTTTTCCAGAGAAAATTCGGAGAAATCCGCCCCGTCGCCCCGCCGGACCTGGCCCTAACCCCGGGCAGCGCAGCGGCACAGTCCAGCGCGCGCGCCCGGTAGATCGCCCGAAAAACAAGGAGCCCAGAGCGGCGTTCGCGGCCCTGAGCTCCTGAAACACAATAGCCCGCCTGTCTACTTCTTGGCGCCGTCATCCCCCTCACCCGGAACGGGCTCGGCTGGCGTATCGGGACCATCGTAGTACAGATAGCCTTCCTCGATAGAAACGATCTCGTTTCCCTCGAGCTCGTACTCGTCGTCTTCGCTGTCGTTGAGGCGAATCACGCAACCGTTCGGGCAGATCCCTTCGAGGACCGCCGCGGGTGCAACCGTGTGCTCCTGACTGCTTGCGCCCTTCACGATGGTGATCTTGTGATCACGATCGTCTCGGTTCGTCAGGGTCACGGCTGCGGCAACATCCGCACAGAACGCTGCTGCCGCACCACTCAACACCAAGGCTGCGAATCGCGACACGACCAGCTCCGTGGCTACGGGCAGGAACTCAGACTTACTTCTTCTTCTTCGCAGGAGCAGCCTTCTTCGCCGGGGCTGCAGACTTGGCAGCGGCCTCTTTCTTGGCGGCGGGCTTTGCGGTCTTAGCCTTCATAGATCGATCCTTTCTCTCAATCTCGCCCAATGGGCATAGGCCTCTTGACTCGATTCAACTCCGAGTCGCGAGCAATGTGGGTAGATTCAAATGAGTCCACAAACGGATTTTTCCGGTGACTTCTATCGAACAATTCGATAGCTCACAAAATGAGACGCTTGCTTATCATCTTGGGGCTCCAGGAAGCGAACAGGACGGCCAGTCGCACGACATGGACATCAACCTCGCCCGCACCTTTCTCACGGTCGCCGAAACCGGCAGCTTCATCGAATCGGCGCGTAAGATGCACATCACCCAGTCGACGGTGAGCGCACGCGTGAAGGTGCTCGAGGACCTGTTGGGGCGGCCGCTGTTCGAGCGATCGAAGTATGGAGCCTCGCTGACGGCTGCCGGAGAGCAGTTTCGCAAACATGCCCTGGCGCTGGTCAGGGTCTGGCAGCATGCGCAGCTCGAGGTGGGGCTTTCGGACCAGCACCGGGATCACCTGTCCGTTGGCGGACCATTGCCGCTGTGGGAGGGGTTTCTCCTGCAGTGGATCGAGTGGCTGCGTACCAGCATGCCCGACATCGCCGTGTCCGCGATCGCCGGCTCGTCGCCCGTGCTGACGCAGCGCTTGCTCGAGGGCACACTCGATCTCGCCATCGTTTACCGCCCCGTCCAGCCGCCGGGCCTCATCGTGGAGCACCTGTTCGACGAGGAGTTCGTGCTCGTCACCAGCGGCAAATCGAGCAGCCGCCGCGTCGGCGGGGATTATGTGTTCGTCAACTGGGGCCCGGACTTTCAGGCGGACCACGCGTCCGCTCACCCGGAGCTGACTAATCCGGGTCTCAGCCTCGATCTCGGGCCGCTTGCGCTTTCGTACGTGCTCGGCAACCCGGCGTCCGGATATTTTCCGATGCGGCTGGTCAAGCAGCACATCGACCGTGGCCGCCTGCGCCTTCCGAAACGGGTGCGCAAGTTCGTGTACCCGGTCTACATGATCTTCCCCGAGAGCCGCGACGAGGAAGCTTACGAGCCGATCCTCAACGCGCTGAGACAAGAAGCGGCCAAGATCAACTGAGCTCCACCCCCGGGCAGATCAGAGCGGCTTCGTTCAGCTCGAGCTGAGGGCCGCCTCGATCAAGCGCTTCGCATCCGGGCTGTCCCACTCCGCGGGACCCGTGAGGCGGCCGATCTCCCGCCCCTCCCCGTCAATCAGCAATGTGGCCGGAAGGCCGACCGCCTTGAGATCGAATGAGGCGCGCGCCGTTGGGTCGACGTACAGCTTGAGCGCCTTGATGCCGATCTGATCGAGAAACTTCCGCGAGGCCTCGGCGCCGCCGCGGTCGACGCTCAGCGCTACGACCTCGAACCTGTCGGAGCCGAGCGCCTGCTGCAGCCTGTCGAGCGCCGGCATTTCCTTACGGCACGGGGCGCACCAGGTCGCCCACAGGTTCAACAGGACGACCTTGCCCTTCCAGTCCGCGAGCCGCCGTTCGCTCCCCGTGCCATCGACGAAGCTGAGCGCGGGCAGCGCCTCGGGCGCCTTCTTGAACACAAAGGCGGCCATTTCGCCCTGGCTGAGCGGATTGGCACCGGGGCCGGATGGCAGCGCCTTGGGGGCCGCTTCCGAG
>JAEZHL010000156.1 GCA_023416575.1 Pseudomonadota bacterium | reverse complement strand
ATGTTGCCTATGCCCTCGAGCGCGACGACCTCGGCCCGGCCCTCAAAGCTGAGCTGACGGCGCTGCTGCAATCATGAGCCGAGCGAGGGGCTGGTCCAACCGGACCAGCCCAAGGCGCGACCGCGCAGCAGGTCCTTGGCGGCCAGGATGCCGCCACCCGTGATGAGAATGGTCGCGAACAGAAGGCTCGCGCTTGCGTGGGCATAGCCGGCGAGCACGAGAAACAGGGTCGACAGCACCGGCGCGCCATAGGAAAGCGCGCCCAGTACCTTGATGTCGCCGTGCTTGACGCCGAAATCCCAGGCGTAGAACGCCACCCCCACCGGCCCTAATCCAAGTGCTGCGACCGCGCCCCATTGGGCGGGGCCCGACGGCCAGACGGTGGTCTCGAATAAGAGGTGAGAGATCACCGCCAGGGTAGCGGTCGCGAGGCAGAAGCCCACCACCGCATCGGTGGGAACGGCCGCGAATCGGCGCGAGAGCACCGAATAGCTCGCCCACACCAAAGCGGCCGCGAACGCCGCTGCAAAGCCCGGGATATGTTCGGGCGCAAGCGCGAGACCTTTTCCGCCGCTCAGCAGCAGCGCGGTCCCGGCAAGACCGAGCAGCGCGCCTGCGACGTGGTGGATGCGGAGCCGCTCGTTCGGCAGCAATGCCGAGAGCAACACGATCAGCAGCGGCCACAGGTAATTGATGAGGCCTGCCTCAGCGGGCGGCGCCGTCTTCATCGCCGTGAAGAAAAGCGCGTGAAAGCCGAACAGCCCGCCGACGCCGAGTGCCCATACTTGAGCCGGCTGCTTGATCGCCCGTGCTGCCCCAGGCCGGAACAACCAGGTTGCAGCGCCGAGTACGCCTCCTATGGCGAACGTCATCGCAGCCAACTGGAATGGCGGAACAGCACCCGACATAGCGGTGAACAACGCCAGCAACGACCACAGCAATACTGCGACCAGCCCAATGAGGGTCGCGCCACCGCGCGACGGGCGGCTCGCCGCTGACGGCATTGGGCGCGCGATATCGGATTGAGCATCCATGGCTTCACCGCGTAGCTTTTCGGCACCGATTAGCTGTTCGGCGACGGGATGCCAATGGCCAAGGCCAAGGTGTGAGAGCTTGCCCCTACGGTGCCGACGGTCAGGCGACCCCGTATTTCCGGAACCAGGCCAGCATGCGCGCCCACCCATCCCTGGCGGGCTCGGCGCGATAGCTCGGGCGGAAGTCGGCATGGAAGGCATGCGGCGCGCCAGGGTAGATGACGATGTCGCAGGTCTTACCGGCGGCCGTGCAGGCTGCGCGCATCTGCTCGACGGTCTCGACCGGAATGCCCTGATCCGCACTGCCGTAGAGCCCGAGCACCGGCGCCTTCAGCTCAGCCGCCACATCGACCGGTTGACGCGGCGTTTCCGCACTCGCCTGCCCGACGAGGCGCCCGTACCATGCGACCCCAGCCTTGAGATCCGGATTGTGCGCAGCATAGAGCCAGGTGATACGGCCGCCCCAGCAGAAGCCCGTGATGCCGAGGCGATTGATATCCCCGCGTCCCGTCTCCTTGGCATAGGCCACGGCGGCATCGAGATCGCTCATGACCTGGGCGTCGGGCACTTTCGCGACGATCGGCCTGATCTCGTCGATCGACAGCTTGGAAACGTCACCCTGGCGCGCGTAGAGCTCCGGCGCGATCGCCATGTAGCCTTCCTTGGCGAGGCGGCGGCAGACATCCTTGATGTGCTCATGGACGCCGAAAATCTCCTGGATCACCAGGACGACCGGGAACGGACCGCCCGTCGCCGGCATGGCGCGATACGCGGGGATCTCCCCGTCCGCGACCTTGATCTTGATCTCGCCCGCCTCGAGACCGGCGGAATCGGTGGTGATTTGCGTTTGGGCCGCAACGGGCTGAACTGCGAGGGCAAATCCGGTGGCAAGCGTGGTCACGACCATCTCCCTTCGCGAGAAGTCAAGTTTGGGTGACAGGCTCAGGCGATCTTTTGCGAAGTCCTCTTCCTGCATCGCGGCCTCCGGTTCAATGGATCGAGGGCGATCCGAGGCGGCAAGACTACAGGCTCAGCTCACGGAATCATAATGTCGCTCGACGCGCTCGACAAATTGTGATTTTCGGTGGGCGCCGGCGGGCGCTCCCCTGCCCGACGTTTCGATTTCAGGGAAGGGACGGCAATGGGCAATTATCTGGGCTGGATCATTCTCGCCATCATCGTGCTGAGCGCGGTCTACGGCATTTCCGCCTACAACACGCTCGTCGGATTGCGGCAGCGGTACCGGCAGGCCTTCTCGGACATCGACGTACAGCTCAAGCAGCGCCACGACCTCGTCCCCAACCTGGTCGAGACCGTCAAGGGCTACGCCAGCCATGAGCGCGAGACGCTCGATGCCGTCGTCAAAGCGAGAAACGCAGCCATTTCCGCCCACGGCCCGGCCGCGCAGGCAGCCGCGGAGGGACAGTTGCAAGGCGCCCTCCGGCAGCTGTTCGCTCTGGCGGAGGCCTACCCCGATCTCAAAGCCAACACCAATTTCCAGCAGCTGCAGATCGAGCTGGCCGACCTCGAGAACAAGATCGCGGCGGCGCGCCGGTTCTTCAACAATGCAGCCGCCGAGTACAACGCCACCCGTGAGAGTTTCCCGGCCGTGCTGTTCGCGAGCTCGATGGGTTTCGGGCGCGAGGACTTTTTCAACCTGGACGAAGGCGAGCGCGCAGCGGTCACCAGGGCACCGCAAGTCAAGTTCTGAGCGGAATGCTGACCCAGGCATCCAGCGCGGAGGCGTGAGGCCCCAATGTTTCGTGCCTACGGGCTCTATACCCACATACGCGCCAACCGCATCCGCTCGGTGCTGCTGCTGACCGGATTCGTGGCGCTGCTCAACGTGCTGCTGTTCTCGCTGCTGCTGATGCTCAATGCTCTCGTCGGTGGCGACCTCGACGAGATCTTCGCCAGCGCAGCCGGCCAGTTCGCCAGCTCGTGGCCGGTCGCGTTGATGGCGGCGAGCTTCTGGTTCCTGATCTCCTGGGTTTTCCACCAGCATCTCATCCGTTTCGCGACCGGCGCCCACGGCGTCTCGCGCAGGGAGGCACCGAAGCTCTACAACGCCCTGGAGAACCTTTGCATTTCGCGTGGTATCACGATGCCGCGGCTGCAGATCATCGAGACCCCTGCCCTCAACGCCTATGCTGCCGGCCTCAGGGAGGGTGACTACGTCATCGCGGTGACGCGGGGGCTGATGGATACGCTGTCCGATGCTGAGCTCGAGGCGGTGCTCGCCCACGAGCTCACGCACATCCGCAACCGCGACACGCAGTTGCTGGTCATCGCCATCATCTTCGCCGGCATTTTCGCGTTCTTCGCCGATCTCGCGGTCAGGAGCTGGAATTTCCCCTATGGGGTCTGGCCGCGAGGCGATGGGCAACGCCGGAACCGCAGCGACCGTGATGGCGGCGGCAATGGCGGTGCGGCGCTCGCGATGCTCATCGCAGTCGCGATCATCCTGATCTCGTGGGGCCTGTCGACGCTGATCCGGTTCGCGCTGTCGCGATCGCGCGAGTATCTGGCCGATGCCGGATCGGTGGAGCTGACCAAGAACCCGGATGCCATGATCAGCGCATTACGCAAGATCCAGCATCACGCAAAGCTCGAGGTTCCCTCCCGCATGGAGGCGTTCTTCATCGAGAACCCGGTGCGCGGGAGTGGCGAGAGCCTGCTGTCCACCCACCCTTCGATCGATGACCGGATTGCCGCCCTCGAACGCTTCGCGGGCGGCCTTGGCAATGATGATCAAGCAGCTCCGACGAACAGCTGAAGAAGTAAGGTGCCAGACCCCGCCCAGGTCTGACACCGCCCGGTCTGCCGCTCCGCATCATTGGGTACACGGCACCGAGATCGTCATGCCGACATTGGCGAAGTAGCGCTTGCACTCGGGCTTGGCCGCGGGCTGGTCGGTCGCCGCCACCGGGGTCCCGGTTGCCGGCTCGGCCGCAGCCGTCTTCACGGCTCCCGGCTTGGTGTTGGCGATCGATCCCGTCTGCTCGACAGGCTGCAAGTCGGTGCTCGCGGCAGTTGTGGTCGCGGCCTTCTTCTCCTCGGCCGCCGCGAGCGCCGCGGCAGCTGCCGCCTTCCGCTTCTCGGCCGCCTTCGCCGCGGCAATGGCCGCCGCCTTCTCCTTCCGCGCTTCGGCAGCAGCTGCCGCAGCCGCGGCTTTCTCGCGCCGGAGACGTGCCGCCTCGGCAGCCCGAGCACGCCGCAGTGCCTCGTAGCGCCGTGCCTCGTAGCGCTCGTAGTGATGATGCCTGCCGTAATGGTGGCCGCCGCCAGCGTGGAAAACGCCGATCGGGTAGCCGAAATGGATCCGCATCCCTGCTTCAGCGGAGGGAGCCGCCATGGCCGCAGCTGCCACGATGCCGGTCGCGAGGGCGATGATCTTGCCGTTCATCTCAGTCCTCCATCTGTCAGGAAGCTTCGTTCTGTCAGCGTCGTCTCTTGAGAGGCACTATGGGCCAGCCCAGCCCCCCTGGCTGTTCCCCAGGGGACAAGGCCGCGGCCTCATGCTGCCGGGGACGGCGCCACGCCACGGATGGGACTGACATGCGCATCCCGGACCTGCGCCCTGGCCGCCAGCTCACCGATCCAGTTGCGTACATCCGCCGCGAACCGGCTTGTCCGCTCCACCACGACGTGACGCTGCCGATCGAGGGTGATGATGTGATAGCTGTCGTCGAGCACCACCGTCTCCACACGTCCGGCGAGCTTCTTCTGCAGGTGAAAAGCGTTGCGGAGACTGGCGCGGTCGTCCTCCCGGGGATGCAGCACCAGCACCGGTTGCGCGATACTGCCGATCGAGCGCTTGGCTGCTTGCGCCAGCCGCCGCAGCTCCAGCATCGAGCTTCCGGGCGTGCTCAGCTGACCAGCTTGTGAGCTGTCCCCACTCTGGATCGCCGCTGTGACGAGGCCCCGGACGCGCGGGTCCTTGATGCCGTAAGGCTCGCGCTCGGCGAAATCGAACAGGTCCGCGACTTTCCTGTGCCAGACCAGCCGGAACAGGCGCGCGTACCAGGGAATGCCCCAGCCATCGAGTTGCAACGTCGGCGCGTATAGGGCGAGGCCGTGCACGCTGTCTGGCCGCTCTGCTGCGAGGTTAAGGGCGAGCACGGCGCCCATCGAAAGGCCGCCGACGATGACGACATCGCATTCCTGCCGCAGCCGGTCGTGTGCTGCCTTGACGCTCGCAAACCAGTCCTGCCAGCGGGTGGCCTTGAGATCGTCCGCACTGCCGCAATGCCCGGCGAGCTGGGGGCAGGAGACCGTGTAACCCGCCCGCGCCAGACCGACGGCGATGAAGCGCATCTCGACTGGCGTGCCGCCGAGGCCGTGGATCAGAAGGATGCCGGTACGGCCACCGGAGAAATGCAGGCTGCGATCGATGATGCTCATGATCTTATCCCCTCACTCGAAGACTTTGCGGCTCTGTTCTGCACGTCCTCATGGCCGAAAGTAGTCGGCGCCCCACCGCGCGGACTGTTCCGAGGGTGACTTGTCAGCGCATTTGATTGTGGGATTGAAGCCAGCCCCCGCGGGCGAAATTCGGCTGAAGCGCCACGCCCGCGTTTGGGAAGGCGGCCTCTTTCTCAAACTTTGGGATAAACCGCAGCACTATCCGCGCGCTGCGAAAGGCTTGTCGAACGCTTCCGACTGTGCAAACTGACGTTCCGCCGCCGCATCATCGTAATGCTGTCGGCCAACGAACCGGCGCCAACTGCCGGCGCCGCTTTCTAGGGAGGTTAGAATGACGGATACGAAGTCAAAGGCCGTTACGACGCGCCGCAAATTCCTCGCTGGCGCGGCGGTGGCGGGCACAGCGACCATCGCCATGCCCAATGTCTCTCGGGCTGAAACCGTGACCCTGAAGATGCAGGGCTCGTGGGGCGCTCAAGATATTTTGAACGACATGGCCAGGGACTACGTGGCCATCGTCAACGAGCTCGGCGAAGGCCGGTTGAAGATCGACTATTTGAACGCCGGCGCCATCGTCAAGCCGTTCTCGGTGATGGATGGTTGCCACTCCGGCGTTCTCGATGGCGCACACAGCGTGCCCGCCTATTGGTATGGCAAGCATCGGGCCGCATCGCTGTTCGGCACCGGCCCGGCCTATGGTTTCAACGGCAACCAGATGCTGTCTTGGGCCTACTACGGTGACGGCCTGAAGCTCTACAACGAGCTCATCCAGG
>JAEZHL010000001.1 GCA_023416575.1 Pseudomonadota bacterium | reverse complement strand
CTGTCGTGACGAGCGTGAACTGCTCGGCGACCGTCGCCCGCTTCATCGCCGAGGAGGTCCGGCGCTCCGGGCTGCTCGACGACTATCCGACGATCGATGGCGTCATCCCGCTGGTGCACGGCACCGGCTGCGGCATCGACTACAACGGCGAGATGTTCGAAGTCCTGAAGCGCACCACCTGGGGCTATGCCTGCAATCCGAACATGGCTGGCGTGCTGGTCGTCGGGCTCGGCTGCGAGGGCTTTCAGATCGCGCGCATGAAGGAAGCCTATGGCATTGTCGAGAGCGATACGTTCCGGACACTCACGATCCAGGAAACCGGCGGCACACGGAAGACGATCGCCGCCGGCGTCGATGCGATCCGGAACATGCTGCCCATTGCCGCCAAGGCGAAGCGGGAGACGATTCCCGCGTCCGAGCTGACGCTGGCGCTGCAGTGCGGCGGGTCGGACGGCTATTCCGGCATCACCGCTA
This sequence comes from Pseudomonadota bacterium, assembly GCA_023416575.1. Taxonomy (GTDB): domain Bacteria; phylum Pseudomonadota; class Alphaproteobacteria; order Rhizobiales; family Hyphomicrobiaceae; genus ZC4RG25. The sequence goes on along the minus strand of JAEZHL010000001.1, from coordinate 19,630 downwards.
ACGTCGCGCTCGGTCTGGCGACGGATATCCTCGTTCGGCATGGCGGCACCGGCGTGCTGGCCGAGACGCCTGAGATCTATGGCGCCGAGCACTTACTGACGCGCAGGGCAGCGACGCGGGACGTCGGTGAGAAGCTGGTGGAGGTCATCCGCTGGTGGGAGGACTATACGGCCCGCAACCGGATGAGCATGGACAACAACCCCTCCCCGGGGAACAAGGCCGGTGGGCTGACGACCATTCTCGAGAAGTCGCTCGGCGCGGCGGCCAAGGGCGGCTCGACGACGATCAATGCGGTTTATCGCTATGCGGAGCCGATCACATCCAAGGGCTTCGTCTTCATGGACACGCCAGGATACGACCCGGTGTCGGCAACGGGGCAGGTCGCGGGCGGCTGCAACATCGTCTGCTTCACGACCGGTCGCGGCTCGGCCTATGGCTGCAAGCCGAGCCCCTCGATCAAGCTCGCCACCAACTCCGATGTCTACCGTCACATGATCGACGATATGGACATCAACTGCGGCGACGTGCTCGACGGCGTGCCGCTCGAGACCAAGGCGCAGGAGATCTTCGACACGATCCTGCGCGTCGCCTCGGGCGAGCGTTCCAAGTCCGAGCAGCTCGGCTACGGCGATGCTGAATACGTGCCCTGGCAGATCGGCGCGACCATGTAAGAGACGTAGGTGCGAGCACCCGGCAGTCACGAGAGCGAGCATCCCGGAGCTTTGCACCGGGATTCACTGCCCGGCTTGCACCCTCTCTGCATGAACGCGAATTGATCGAACTGCAACGTCTCGGCTTCACCGAGCGCCGAAATCACTGAGCAGGCAGAATGACGACGAGTAGCGCCACCCTGGACATCTCGCATTGGCTGGCCGAGTTCGAGGGCAGCCTCAACACGGGGGACCCGTCAGCGGTCACATGGCTGTTCAGAGATGATTGCTATTGGCGCGATCTCCTGGCCTTCACCTGGAACATCAAGACCATGGAGGGCAGGAGCGCTGTTGCGGACATGCTCTCCGCATCGCTCGGCGCGACGAAGCCGGCCAAATTCGCCGTCAAGGGCGAGGCGCGCCAGACCGACGACGGCATCACGGAAGCCTTCTTCACCTTCGAGACCGCCGTTGGCCGGGGCGAGGGCCACGTACGGCTCAAGCAGGATGGATGCTGGACCCTGCTCACCAGCATGACGGAACTGAAGGGCCACGAGGAGAGCGCGGGCCGCAGGCGGGAGAGGGGTGTCGAGCACGGCATTCGCCCCGGCCGCCAAACGTGGCTGCAGCGCAGGATGGAGGAGGAGCGGGAGCTTGGAATTTCCCGCCAGCCTTATTGCGTTATCATTGGTGGTGGCCAGGGCGGGATTGCGCTCGGCGCCCGCCTCAAGCGCCTCGGTGTGCCGACGATCATCCTGGAGAAGAACACGCGTGCCGGTGATAGCTGGCGCAACCGGTACGAGTCGCTCTGCCTGCACGATCCCGTCTGGTACGACCACCTGCCGTACATTCCGTTCCCCGATCATTGGCCAGTTTTCTCACCCAAGGACAAGCTGGGCGACTGGCTCGAGATGTACACGAAGGTGATGGAGCTGAACTATTGGACCTCGTCCGAATGCATCAGCGCCACGTTCGATGAAGACCGGAAGGAGTGGACCGTCATCGTGAACCGCGCGGGCGAGCAAATCACGTTGCGCCCGCAGCAGCTCGTGCTCGCGACCGGCATGTCTGGAATGCCGAACATTCCGCGCTTTCCCGGCGCCGAGACATTCAGGGGCGAGCAGCACCATTCGAGCCAGCACCGGTCGAGCCGCGGGTATGCCGGCAAGCGCTGCGTCGTCATCGGCTCGAACAACTCCGCGCACGACATCTGCGCGGACCTGTGGGAGCACGGGGCTGATGTCACCATGGTTCAGCGCTCCTCGACCCTCGTGGCTCGGTCGGACACGCTGATGGAAATGGTCATCGGCGCGTTTTATTCGGAGGCGGCGCTCGAGAAGGGCATTACCACCGATATTGCCGACATGACGCTGGCGTCGGTCCCCTACAAGATCATGCCTGAGCGCCAGCGGCCCCTGTTTGCCGAGATCCGCGAGCGCGACCGGGACTTCTACGCGCGGCTCGAGAAGGCCGGGTTCATGCTCGATTTCGGTGAGGACGATACGGGGCTGCACACGAAGTACATCCGTCGCGGCTCGGGTTATTACATCGACGTCGGCGCGTCGGAGCTGGTCGCCAATGGCAGCATCAAGTTGAAGAGCCGCGTCAGCGTCGAGCGGATCACGGAGGACGCCGTCGTTCTGACCGATGGAACGGAGCTGCCGGCTGATCTCATCGTCTATGCCACCGGGTTCGGCTCGATGAACGGCTGGGCGGCCAAGATCATCAGCCAGGAGGTCGCGGACAAGGTCGGTAAATGCTGGGGCGTCGGCTCCGGGACGGCCTACGATCCAGGCCCCTGGGAAGGCGAGCTGCGCAATATGTGGAAGCCGACGCGGCAGGAGGGGCTCTGGTTCCACGGCGGCAATCTGTTTCAATCGCGCCTGTACTCACGCTTGCTCGCGCTGCAGATCAAGGCACGGCAGGTTGGGATCCCGACGCCGGTCTATGGACTGCCGGAGGTGCACCACTTGCAGTAGGCGCCCCCAGTCGGGGTGAGCCGACCACTGATTTCCGCCGGAGCAATCAGGACAGAGCCAGCAAGTCCGCACGCAGGCGGTCGGCCTCGGCGCCCGGAATGAGCTTTTCGTTGGCGGCTTGCGCGCTGCGCCACAACGGAACAGCCCTGGCCAGCAGGCTGCGGCCCTCAGGCGTGAGCTTCAGGCGACGGCTGCGGCGGTCCGCTTCGTCGATAGTTACCTCCACGAGCCCGCGCCGTTCCAGCGGCTTGAGATTGGCAGTCACCGTCGTGCGATCCATCGCCAGAACGGCGGAGACCTGACCCATGGTCGGCGGCTGAGGGCGGTTGAGCGACATCATCAGGGAGAATTGGCCGTTGGTCAGCCCGAGCGGCCGCAAGGCTTCGTCGTATCGTCGTGCCGTCGCGCGCGCTGCCCGTTGGATGTGGAGGCACAGGCAGGTATCGCGCACCACGAGTGTGATGTCGAAAGGAAGCTTAATGATCTTTGACATGATGATATACTGTTGATATCAACCTGAGCTGTCCAGGCTCCTCGCCGTCACAGCGGCAAACCGCCGTGATGTTGAGCTTACGCCGGGGCGGGAGCTCAAGGGAGGCAGCATGGCTAAGAAAGTCCTCGTACTGCTTGGCACGAAGAAGGGTGCATTTATCCTCGAGAGTGACGCTGGGCGCCAGAAGTGGCAGCTCCGCGGTCCATTCTGCGAAACTTGGCCGATGAATCATGTCATCGCGGACCCCGTAACCGGGACGATCTATGGCGCGGGCGGCAACGAATGGTTCGGACCGGCTGTCTGGAAGTCGACCGATTTCGGCGCGACCTGGACCCACTCGAGCCAGGGCCTTACCTACGCCGAGGGAGAGCAGCCGATCAAGGCGGCATGGAGCCTCGCACCGGGTGACGGGTGCCTCTACGCGGGCGTCGAGCCGGCGGGGCTGTTCCGCAGCGACGATGGAGGCCAGTCATGGCGCCATATCGCCGGTTTGCGCAATCATCCCTCGCAGTCGCAATGGCAACCGGGCGGCGGTGGTCTCATCCTCCATTCCATCGTGCTGCATCCGCAGGACGCCAGGCAGGTTTGGGTTGGGATCTCAACGGCCGGTGTTTTCCATACGGCCGACGGTGGCGAGACATGGCAGCCGCGCAATCGTGGCACCAGAGCCGACTACTTGCCGGAGGACCAGCGGTATCCGGAGTTCGGTCAGTGCGTGCATTGCCTGGTAATGGCGGCGGGCATGCCGGACCGGCTGTATCAACAGAACCATTGCGGCATGTACCGGAGCGATGACGGCGGAGCGACCTGGCAGAGCATCGAGAAGGGGCTGCCCTCGACGTTCGGCTTTCCGGCGGCGGCGCATCCGCGCGATCCCTCGACGCTCTATCTGCTGCCCCTCAACGGCGATATCGCCGGCCGGTTCGTGCCGGAGGGGAAAACGGCGGTGTGGCGGACACGCGATGCCGGCGCAACATGGCAGGATCTGCGCGAGGGACTGCCGCAGAAGGATGCCTTCCTCGGCGTGTTGCGGCAGGCCATGGCCGTCGATCGGCTCGACCCGGCCGGTGTCTACTTTGGCACCAGCTCCGGCTCTCTGTTCGCGAGTGCCGATGAAGGCGAAAGCTGGAGCTGTATCGCGCAGCATCTGCCGACGATCACGTCCGTCGAAACGCTCGTCATCGACTCATAAATCATCGGAGAGGATCTGCCATGGCTGAAGGCGTGCCCTCGCGCGCGACGCAGAGGGTTGCCGTCATCATTGCGCCCGCTCTGCTGCGCCTGTTTCCCGAAGCAGAGCGGCGGGTCGAGGTCACGGCATCGACCGTCAATGAGCTGATGGATGAGCTCGATCGACGCTGGCCGGGGATGCGGGACCGTTTGTGCGATTCACGGCCTGCCGTCCGGCGCCACATCAATGTATTCGTCAATGGGGAGCGCGCCACGTTGGGAACACTTCTTGCGCCGAATACTGAAGTTTGGGTGCTGACGGCGGTTTCCGGCGGGTGAAGTTCGCCGAGGCCGGTGTCGGGCTGGGACTTGGAACCACGGATGGAGCTGCAACGCGATGGAAGCCGCAAAACCCCAGAAAGAGCATGAGTGGCTGCAACAGCTCGTCGGCGAATGGTCCTTCGAGATGCCGGGCATGGATGGATCGAAGCACGTCGGCACCGAAACGGTTCGTTCGATCGGCGGGCTTTGGGTGCAGGGCGAAGGGCATGGATCCATGCCCGATGGGCAGCCAACCATCACGATGCTGACGCTCGGCTATGATCCTGAGAAGAGCAAGTTCGTCGGCACATGGGTGGGGTCCATGATGACGATCCTTTGGGTCTACGAGGGATCGCTCGACGGAAATGTTCTCACGTTGGAGACGCGAGGGCCGAGCTTCACGAAACCGGGTGAGATGGGCAAATACCGGGAAGTCATCAAACTCGTTACGCCCGACCATCGCGAGTTCACGTCAGCCTACCTGGGCGATGATGGCGAATGGCATCAATTCATGAAGGCAGATTACCGGCGGACGAGATAACGCGGGCTCATTCGCAGAGATGAGATGATCGACCACAGCAGGAGCAGAGCGTGCGGGGGCGCAGTCAAAAAGGCCTTTGGTGCTCTGAAATGAGAAAGGCGGCTGAGTTTTGCTCAGCCGCCTTTTCCTTATTCGGCAGGGGCGTGAACCGCCGCCAGCTCCTCGTCCTCAGCCGGGCGATGCTGCCGGCCGATGAGCGTGTAGACGACGGGCACGACAAAGAGCGTCAGCAGCGTGCCGAGCGTCATGCCACCGGCAATGACCCATCCGATCTGCTGCCGGCTCTCGGCACCTGCCCCGGTCGCCAGCGCCAGCGGGACGGCGCCGAGCACCATGGCGCCGGTCGTCATCAAGATGGGTCGCAGCCGGAGTGCGGCGGCCTCGATCACTGCAGCGCGCTTCTCCGCGCCGGCTTCCTGCTGCTGGTTCGCGAAGTCGACGATCAGAATGCCGTGCTTGGTGATAAGCCCGACCAGGGTCACGAGCCCGATCTGGGAATAGACGTTTAACGTCCCGTCGGTCAGGAAGAGTGCGCCCAACGCGCCGGCCATGGATAGCGGCACCGTCAGCATGATGATGACGGGATCGCGGAAGCTCTCGAACTGGGCGGACAGCACCAGATAGATGAAGCCGAGGGCCAGGAGGAAGACGAATACGAGGCTCTGACCGGCCGAGCGGAATTCGCGGCTCTGGCCGCTGAGGTCCGTCTGTACGCTTCCCGGCAGCACCTCGCGCGCGGTCTGCTCCATGAAGGCCAACGCCTCACCCAATGAGTAGCCCGGCGCCAGGTTTGCCGAGATCCGCACGGCTCTGAGCTGATTGAAGCGCTTCAGCTCCTTCGGCGCGACGGTTTCGCTGACGGTAACGATGTTCGACAGCTGGATCATCTCGCCGTTGGCGCCGCGCAGGAAGATGGTCGACAGCGCCTCGGGGGAGCTGCGATCCTCGCCAGCGAGCTGCACCACGACGTCATATTGCTCGCCGTTCTGCTCGAAGCGCGTGACCTGGCGGCCGCCGAGCAGCGTTTCCAGGGTCCGCCCCACCACCGACACGTCGAGCCCAAGGTCCGCGATCTTGGCGCGGTCGACATCGATCCGGACTTCAGGCGAGTTGAGCTTTAGATCGGTATCGACGCCTTCGAGACCCGGATTGGAGCGAATGCGCTCGATCATCCGTTCGGCGAACTCGTCGAGCTGCTCATAGGTGCCTGAGGTCTGCAGTACGAACTCGACCGGCCGTGAGCTTCCGCGCTGGCCGAACGAGGCCGGGTTCTGCGCGAATGCCAGCACGCCCGGAATACGGCGGACCTGCGGGCCGATTTCCTCCGACAGCTCCTGCTGTTTCCGCTCGCGGTCGGACCAGTTTTCGAGACGGCCGATGGCCAGGAAGTTGGACACCTGCTGGGTGCCGTTGATCACCAGCCTCGAGCTGACCTCCGGCAGCTTGGACAGGATCGCATCAGCCTCGCTGCTGTAGCGGCTGGTGTAGCTCAGCGTCGATCCCTCGGGACCGGAGCCACGAATGAGCAGCACGCCGCGATCCTCGACGGGGGCCAGCTCCGATTTGAGATTCACGAACAGCACCGCACTGGCACCGGCGGCGCAGAGGCCGAGCGCAACCACCAGCCAGCGCGCGGAAAGCGCCATCTTGAGACTGGCTCTGTAGCCGCGCTCCAGCCGCTCCAGGAAATGCTCGATGGCAGTGAAGACGCGCCCGGGCGATGGGTTGTGGCGCAGCAACTTCGAGCACAGCATCGGCGTCAGGGTCAGAGCCACGAAGCCGGACACGAGCACAGCTCCCGCAAGCGCCAGCGCGAACTCGAGGAACAGGCGCCCGGTGCGTCCCGGCGCGAAGGCGATCGGGGCGTAGACGGCTACGAGCGTCATGGTCATTGCGACGACGGCGAAGCCGATCTCGCGCGTTCCCTTGATCGCCGCCTGCAGTGGCCCCATGCCGTTCTCGACATGACGCGTGATGTTCTCGAGCACGACGATGGCATCGTCGACGACGAGACCGATGGCCAGCACCATGGCGAGAAGGGTCAGCGTGTTGATGCTGAACCCGAACGCCAGGATCAGCGCGAATGTCGTGATCAGCGAGATCGGAATCGTCACGATCGGGATGAAGGAGGCGCGTACCGACCGCAGGAAGAAGAAGATCACGACAACCACGAGCACGGTCGCTTCGACGATCGTGCTGAAGACCGCCTTGATGGATTCCTTGATGAAGACCGCGTCATCGTTGCCGATCTCGGCTACGAGGCCGCTAGGCATGGACTCGTTGAGGTCCGGCAGGATTTCGCGAACCGCATTCGAGACGTCGAGCGGATTGGCGACGGCCTGCTTGATGATGCCGACCGTGATGGCCGGCTGACCATTATAGCGGCTGTCGCGGCGTTCATCCTTCGCACCGAGCTCGATGCGGGCGATATCGCCGAGCTTCACCTGGAACCCACCGGCCCGTTTCACCACAATTTCGCGAAACTGCTCGGGGGTCGTCAGTCCCGTGCGCGAGATCACGCTGAACTCGCGATCGAGGCTCTCGATACGCCCCGACGGGATTTCAGCGTTCTGGTTGCGCAGTGCGCTTTCAATATCCTGGACGGTGAGCCCGTACGCCCCCAGGCGCTCGCGGTCGATCCAGATCCGCATCGCGTAGCGCCGCTCGCCGTAAATAGTGACATCGGCAACGCCGGTCAGGTTTTTTAGGCGGTCGGTGATGTAGCGGTCGACGTAGTCCGTAATTTCCAGCGCTGACATCTGATCGCTGGTGAACACCAGGTACATGACCGCCTGCGCATCTGCCTCGACCTTGGCGATCACCGGCTCGTCGATCTCGTCGGGAAGCCGTCCACGGACACGGCTGACGCGATCACGGACGTCGTTGGCGGCCTCGTCCGGATCGACGTCCTGATGGAAGCGGACCGTGATCCTGCTCGACTCCGAGCGGCTGGTCGACTCGAGGATGTCGATGCCGGGGATGCCCGCGATCGAGCCTTCGAGAACCTGCGTGACTTGGCTCTCGACGATCGTTGCCGAGGCGCCGGGGTAGGTCGTCGACACCGAAACGGTCGGCTCGTCGACATTCGGGTACTCGCGGACGGTCAAGCGGCTGTAGGAGACGACCCCGAGCAGCACCAGGACAAGGCTCAGGACGGTCGCGAAGACCGGGCGCCGGATGCAGATCTCAACCGGGCTCATGAGCTCTTCTCCAGCTCCGGCCGGCTTTGGGACTGCACGACCTCGACGGCCACGCCGTTACGGAGCTTGAGCTGGCCGGCGACGACGACCATGGCATCGGCCGACAGGCCGGACAGGATCTGCACGTTGCCGCCGTCCCTCTTGCCGAGGGTCACCTTCTTTTCGACCGCCTTGCCGCCTTCGATCATGTAGACGTAGGACTCACCCCCGCGCGGCACGATGGCGCTTTCGGGAACCTGCACCACCTGCCGGGTCTCCATGCCCTTGATGAGGATGCGCGCGAACAGGCCCGGCCGCAGCGTCAGGTCTGGGTTGGCCATGCGGGCGCGGACGTGCAGGGCGCGGCCGTTGACATCGACCATGGGATTGATGGCGTAGATCTCGGCGGAGAAGGTGCGCCCGGGCAGCGGGTCCACCTCGACGGTGACTTTCTGACCCGTGCTGATCTGGGTCAGGGCCGCTTCGGGAAGTTTGAAGTCGATCTTGAGGACGTCGATCTTCTCGAGATTGACGATCGGCGAACCGACGCTGACGTAGGCGCCGACAGAGGCGCTCCTCAGCCCGACGATGCCATCGAACGGCGCTTTCACGACGTGCTTTGCGAGCTTGACGGTCGCGAGTTCGAGGGCGGCCAGGGCGATTTCATGGTTGGCATCGGCCTCGTCCTGGGTGCGGCCCGAGACGTGGCCGTTCTTGGAAAGCGAGTGCGCGCGCTCCCGGTTGGCGCGCGCCAGCTCGAAGCGGGCTTTGGCATCGGTCAGCTCGGCCCGAGCGAGGGCGTCGTCGAGCCGGAAGAGCTCGGCGCCGGCCTTGACGGGCTGGCCCTCGGAGAACGCAAAGCTTTCGATGCGCCCCGAGATCTCGGAGGCGACCTGGACCGACTCGTCCGACATGAGGCTGCCGATGGCGCGCAGGTCGTCCTGATAGGTGGCGGTGCGGGCGGGTGCTGCCTCGACGGCGATGGCGCGGACCATCTGGGGCTTGGGGCCCTTCTCCGCCCGCAGCGCTGTCTGCCATTTCGGTGCAAACACAACCGCGAGCGCGGTGGTCAGGGCCAGTCCCAGAACGGCCAGCAGCAGCTTGCGCATTATCGTCTCACCCCTTTGCGACGGTGTCGCCAAGCAGTTTCGTTCGCCTTTGATTAGAGGCGCTCGATGTCTGGAGAACGGACGGACAGCTTGGAACCCGTCGTTACAATATACAATGAATTCAGCCGATCCAGACCGCAGTGCCTATCCAACTGGGATTTCTTGGACCATGGAGCGGCAAAGCCTCGCCCTGCGCGGGTTAATAATCCTGCGCACCCGCCGGGCGACATATCACGGTGAGTTCAACGGGAATACGACAGTGCGCGCGAGAATTGGACGCGCGACGGGCAGGTCGCAGCGGCAGGACGCCGCCGTTCGGGGCGGTGAAGGCGCTAGTTGATCAGCTTGTCGATCGTGATGGGCAGATCGCGGACGCGCTTTCCCGTCGCATGGAAGATGGCGTTGGCGACGGCAGCCGCCGCGCCGACGATGCCGAGCTCGCCCACTCCCTTGGCGCCGAGCGGGGACACCTCGGGATCGGGCTCATCGACGAAGATCACGTCGATGGCCTCGATGTCTGCGTTCACCGGAACGTGATACTCGGCGAGGTTGTGATTCATGATCCGGCCGATCCGGTGGTCAGTCATGGCCTCCTCCTCGAGTGCCATGCCCAAACCCATGACGACGCCACCGAGGATCTGGCTGCGGGCCGTCTTGGGGTTGATGATGCGCCCGGCCGCTGCCGCGAAGACGATCCGTGGCACACGGACGACACCCAGCTCCTCATCGACGCGGACCTCGGCGAACACCGCGCCGTGCGTGTAGCATGATTTCTTGTGTCTCTCCCGGCTGGGGGTGAACGTCTCCTCGGCGGAGATCGAGGGCTGGCCCGAATGCCGCAGGATGTCGGCGAACGCGACCTGCCGCGTCGGATCGCTCTTCAGCCGCAGTGCGCCATTCACGCAATCGACCTGGTCCAGGGTGGCAGAGCCGAGCGGCGATCCCGGAATCTTGGCCGCGATGTCGAGGAGCTTGCCAGCCAGCGACCGGCAGGCGAGCTGGACGGCGGCGCCGGTCGAGGCGGCCATCCACGATCCGCCCTCGACTGGTGACTCCGGCAGGTCGGAGTCACCAAGCTTCACACGAATGCGCTCAGCTGGCAGGCCGAGCGCTTCTCCCGCCACCTGCGCCATGACGGTGTAGGTGCCGGTACCGATGTCCGAGGCCGCCGATGCGATCTCGACGCTGCCGTCGGAGTTGAGCGTTGCGCGCGCCGTCGTTTTCACGACCAGCGCCTCCCAGACGGCGGTTGCCATGCCCCAGCCGATGAGTTCCTTGCCATCGCGCATCGAGCGCGGCGCATGGCTGCGCTTGTCCCAGCCGAACAAAGCCGCGCCTTCCTTGTAGGCGGCGCGCAGTGCTTTGCTGGTGAACGGCGCATTGTGCTCCTGGTCGATGTCGGTGAAATTGATGATACGCAGCTCGAGCGGATCGGTGTTCGTCGCGTAGGCGAGCTCGTCCATCGCGATCTCGAACAGATTGACGCCGGTCGCCGCGCCTGGTGCGCGCATGTCGCCCGGGGTCGAGGTATCGAGCGGCGCGAGGCTGTAGCCGAACGAGGCGTTGTCGCAGCCATACATGAGACCGCACCACTTCACGACGCTCTCGCAATGGCTCTCGTACTGCGATGTGGCCGTCGTCGCATCGATCATGATTGCGGAGAGCCGGCCGCTCTCGTCGGCGCCGATCGTGGTGCACTGAAGGCAGTCCGGGCGGTGCACGTGCGTGAACATCTGCTGCCGGGTCATTCCGACCCGGACCGAGCGCTGCAGCATCTTGGCAGCAAGCACGGCGAGATTGACGTGCCATTGCGGCCTCAGACCGGAGCCGAAGGCCCCGCCGACATAGGGGTTGAGAACGCGGACCTTGTCTTTCGAGAAATTGAAGACGTTCGCGAGGTAGCTCTGAACGTTCTGGGAACCCTGGTCCTTGTTGTAGACCGTGATGCCGCCGCCGTTCTCCCAGATTACCGTCGCGCCATGGGGCTCCATGGGGTTGTGGTATTCCGCGGCGAGCCTGTAGTCGCCGTCGATCCGGACCGGGGCGGCGTCTGCTGCTGCTTTGGCGTCGCCTCTGTCCTTGGGTGGGGCCGCATGCGCGGGTGGATTGCGCGGCACGTAGCGGTGGGCCACGCCGGTATCGAAATCCGTATTGTGTGGGTCGGCATCATAGGTGACGGCGACGAGGCTTGCGGCATAGCGGGCGGCGTCGGGTGTCTCAGCTACGATGAGCGCGATCGGCTGGCCGCTGAAATGGATCTTCTCGTCGTAAAGCGGGCGGAAGGGCGAGCCGGGCGGCGCCACTTCATCATGGTAGGTGCTGTCCAGCCACGCGACATGGGGGCGGTTGAGATGCGTGATGACCTCGACGACTCCCGGTATCGCAAGTGCGGCTGATGCGTCGATGGAGGCGATGCGGCCTTTCGCGATGGCGCTCGACAGGGCGAAGCCATGCAGCAGGCGCTCAGTCGGGTACTCGGTCGCGTAGCGCGCACCGCCCGTGACCTTCGCAACGCCGTCGACGCGGCTCAACGGATCGCCGATTTGTACGGTGGTCGCCATGTCTGGCCTCCTCAGGCCACGCGCTTATCGATCTGCGATTGCGGCATGCCGTCAGCGGCCTGCTGCAGTGCTCGGACGATGGCCCGGCGGGCAAGCTCGATTTTGAAGTCATTGCCGCCCTGGCCTTGCGCGGCGGCCAACACGACGTCGGCGATCGCCTCGAATTGCTGCCGTTCCGGCGCCTTGCCGACGAGCAGCGCCTCGGCATTCCTATCGCGCCAGGGTTTGTGGGCAACGCCGCCGAGCGCGAGCCGCGCGTCGGCAATCTGATTGTTCTCGAGACGTAGCGCCGCCGCCACGGATACGAGCGCAAACGCGTAAGAGGCCCGGTCGCGCAGCTTCAGGTAAGTGTAGTTCGTGTTGAACGTTTCGTTCGGCAGGTCCACGGCCGTGATGAGCTCGCCGGGTGCGAGCACGTTGTCGAGTTCCGGCATATCGCCAGGCAACCGGTGGAACTCGGTAAACGGAATGGTGCGTTCGCCGTCGCTGCCCTCCACGCGCACCTCGGCGTCGAGTGCGGCGAGGGCGACGCACATGTCGGACGGGTTGGTGGCGATGCAATGATCGCTGGCGCCAAGGATGGCGTGGATGCGGGTCACCCCGCCCATGGCACCGCAGCCACTGCCGGGCTTGCGTTTGTTGCAGTCCGTGGCCGTATCGTAGAAGTAGTAGCAGCGCGTCCGCTGCATGATGTTGCCGCCGATGGTCGCCGCATTGCGGAGCTGCGCACTCGCACCCGCCAGCAGGGCACTCGCGAGCAGGGGATAGCGATCCTTGACACGGTCATCATAAGCCGCGTCCGAATTGCGCACGAGCGCACCGAGCCGCAGGCCGCCTTGGTCGGTGGTCTCGATCCGGTTGAGCGGGAGCTGTGTGATGTCGATGAGCCCCATCGGGCGCTCGACGTCCTCTTTCATCAAATCAAGGATATTGGTGCCGCCGGCGATGAACTTGGCACCTGCGCTGGAGGCTTCGCGGATGGCTTCGGAGACGTCATGCGCCCGCACGTAGCTGAACGGTCTCACAAGCTCGCTCCTTCCTTTTCGATGACCTCCATCAGAGCATCGACGATGTTGGTGTAGCAGCCGCAGCGGCAGATGTTGCCGCTCATGAGCTCCCGCACCTCCGCACGAGTCGTCGCGCGTCCCTCGTTCATCAGGCCGACCCCGGAGCAGATCTGGCCGGGGGTGCAGTAGCCGCATTGGAATGCATCGTGGTCGATGAATGCCTGTTGCAGCGGATGCAATGCGCCAGCGTGGCCCAGGCCTTCGATGGTCGTGATCTGGCGCCCGTCCTGCATCACGGCCAAGGCCAGGCAGCTGTTGATGCGCCGTCCGTCGATCAGCACCGTGCAGGCACCACATTGGCCGTGGTCGCAGCCCTTCTTGGTGCCAGTGAGATCCAGCCGCTCACGCAGCAGATCGAGCAGCGTCAGCCAAGGCGGGATGTCGAGATCATGGAGCGTGCCGTTGATCGTGATGCGAAGCGGAACCCTGGCGGATATGTCCCGCTGAGGCTCGGCCTCGACCCGTTCCAGGAGTTCAGTAGTCGGATTCATGTGGGTTCTCCGCCGACCGCGAGGCATATCAAACCCTCAACAGGCCATGTCACCGATTGGTTCCCGCCGATGTTCAGGGCAGGAACCCGGCGTGGGTGTCGCGGTGCGGCGGCGGTTCGGTCGCGGCTGAAGGAAGGCCCGCTAAGTCGCGATCGCCTTCAGGCGCGCGATGGCGTCGCGAACCAACCCTTGTGTCAGATCCGCGGCTGGCATTTCGCGGCCAAGGGCAGCGGCTTGCCCCGACCAACACGATGTGAAATCGGCCAAACCTTTTGCCTCAGCGGCGGCCTTGAGTGGCGTTAACGCCCCACCCGCGAGGGGGAACGCCGGGGCATCCTCGGACATCGGTCCCAGCTCGCGCATCACGCGGTTGATCACGCCCCGCGCGGGCCGCCCGGTGAAAATGTTGGTCAGTGCGGTGCTGTCGTCACTTGCGGTCTTCAGTGCCTGGCGGTGCAGCTCCGACACCTTCGCTTCGGGGCAGAAGAGGTAGGCCGTGCCGATCTGGACCGCGGAGGCGCCGAGCGCGAAGGCTGCCGCTATCCCGCGACCGTCCGCGATACCGCCGGCTGCGATCACCGGGACATCGACGGCATCGACAACTTGCGGGACGAGCGCGAAGGTGCCCGGCTGCGCGGCGATATCATCGGTCAGGAAGATGCCACGATGGCCGCCGGCCTCTGCTCCTTGCGCTATGATGGCATCGCAACCGCGTTCCTCGAGCCAGACGGCCTCGCGGGCGGTGGTGGCCGATGCGATGACCTTCGCGCCCGTCGCCTTGACGCGCGCGAGGAGCCCCGATTCCGGCAGCCCGAAATGGAAACTGACAACCTCTGGCTTGAATTCCTCGACGATTTCGCAGGTCTCTGCACTGAACGGTGCGCGATCCGAGCGCGGGGTGGGCATGTTCGGATCGAGGCCCAGCTCCGTGTAGTAGGCCGACAGGCGCGCCTTCCACTGCGCCTCGCGCGCGACATCCGGCGTAGGGGGCGTGTGGGTGAAGAAATTCAGGTTGATCGGCTTGCTGGTCCGCTGCCGGATGACATGCATCGCGGTGCGGATCTGATCGGGCGTCGATAAGGCGCACGCGAACGAACCGAGCCCGCCGGCTTCTGAAACGGCGATGGCAAGCTCCGCCGTGCTGGGGCCTGCCATCGGCGCCAGCAGAATGGGATGCGCGATGCCGAAGAGGTCAGTAATTCTGCGATCCGGCCACATGGCGAGGCTCCATTCCGGCGGTTGATCAGGGTGATGCTAGTCAGTTGCGCGCCGGGTTCCAATGCTGGCAATTTGCGAAGTGGCATCGGTCATTTCGGCGAGAGACGTTTCGTGGTCAGCGATCGCCAGCATCGGCGCCGTCACGTCGCGACCGTTCGACAATGGACGCCTCCGTCACGATGACGTCCATCGGGACATCGTGTGGCAGATCGACGAAGCTCGCGAGGCGGCTGAACTCGAAGCCCAAACCGATCGCATAGGGCCGCCTTCTGGCGGCCGCGAGTGTACGGTCGAAGTAGCCGCCTCCGTAGCCGAGCCGGAACTGGCCGAAAAAGCCGACGAGTGGCGCCACAACCGCATCGGGTTCGACGGGCTGGCGCTGTTGGGGAACGGGGATATTCCAGAAGCCGCGCGCGATCGGGTCGCCGAGGCGCCATTGCCAATATTCGAGTGGCGCCGCCTTCTGCACGACGACGGGCAGGGCGAGCGTGGCGCCGCACTTGTCGCACAGCTCATTGGCCAGGGGCCGGATATCGACTTCGCGCTGAATGGGCCAATAGATGCCGAGCGTGTTGAACGGGAGTTTTTCGAGAACCGTGCGCAGGTTGTCGAGCATCGGCGTTATGAGCGCGCCCCGGTCCGCAAGCGGGAGGGCGCGGCGTAATTCGATGAGGCGCTCGCGCTCGCGTCGACGCCACGCCGCTAACTCAGGCGGGATCATGCCGCACCTCGATCGGCTCGCCGCGGTGGAATGCGATGGCGAACTGGAGCGACTGCGCAATGCGCTTCGAACGCTCGATGAAGAGGTCGGCGGCAGCAGGTGGGCAAATCTCGCGTGCCGTTTCGGCGAAAAGCGCGAGCCAGCGCGCGAAGTGCTGGTTCGAAATGCCGGGCAGCTTGATGTGGGCGGGAACGGGGCGACCCTTGTAGCGGCCTGTCGTCAGCGTGACCGATGACCAGAAGGCGCACAGCCGGTCCAGGTGCTCGTCCCAGTCCTCGATGACGGCGTTGAAGATGGGGCCGAGCAGGCCATCCCGCCGCACCTTGGCATAGAAGGCGAGAACGAGGTCCCGGATCATCGGCTCGGTGACGCCGCACTCCAGTCCGGGCGCATTGGGGCGTGGATGCATGGGGTTCTTCGGCTGCTCGGCGTAAAGTAACATCCTAAATACCTCTTATTGCAGGAGGAAGCAACGCCATGGGTCGGGCGCGGCTTGGCAGCCATTGCCGGAGTGAATCGGCAATACCATGTGCCAAGATGCCGGCAGTTCAGTTCAGCCGGGCTCGACCATTTGCCTGATTTGCAATCCTGAGGAGGAGACGATGCAAGCGGCTCAGGTCATGACCTTCGGTGCGGCGACGATCCGACCGGACGCTTCGATACGAGAAGCGGCGCGTATGATGCTCGACTATCGCATCAGTGGCTTGCCCGTGGTGGACGCAAAGGGGAACCTGGTCGGGATCATCACGGAGGGCGATCTCCTTGGCGGCATCACGGGTGAACGGAATCGGCGGCGCTGGCTGGAGTTCATCCTCGACCCCGACAAAGCGGCTCCGGAGCCAGCTCCGGCGCAAACCGTGAGTGAAATCATGACACGGGATGTCGTCACCGCCTCGGAGGAAACGCCTGTCTCCGACATCATCAAGCAGATGAAGAAGAGCGGCATCAAGCGCGTGCCGGTGGTCAGGGACAACAAGGTCGTCGGCATCGTCAGCAGGGCGGATCTTCTGCGCGGGCTGGCGCTGGAGGCGAAGCTGATGCCAGGGGCGACGGCGGCGGAGTTCGCCTTGCGCAATCACGTCATCGACGCGCTGGCAAGGGAAGCCCACGATGCCCGGAATGCGATCAACGTTCTCGTTCAGAACGGCACCGTTGAGCTGCGCGGCGCGATGATCGATCCGGCATTGCCAGCGCGGCTCGTTGCTGCCGCGCGCCGCGTGCCTGGGGTCAAGGACGTCGTCGATCGCCTCGTCGTCGTCGGAGGCCGGGCGGACGAGGCGTGAGATTTCGGGGCAGCGCGGGAACCGCGTTTCCCCTTCAGCTGCTGGCGATGAGCGATCGGTAGAGCCGTTCCGTATCGTCACGCCGGCTGAGCTCCGTGCCCTCCGTCATCAGGGCTGCGGCGCCGGCCGCCATGCCGTAGAGAACAGCCTTGCGGAGAGGCTCGCCGCTCGCCAGCAGAAAAACGATTCCACCGAGCATGCTGTCACCAGCGCCAACGGCACTGCGGATCGGTACGTCCAGGGCGGGAAAGAATTCCGAGCTCTCCTGCGTGATGAGCAGCGCTCCGTCGGCGCCGAGTGACAGCACGACCGCTTCCGTCCGCCCCCGTGCCATCAGCTCCCGCCCGGCGGCAATCTGGTCATCGCGACTCTGAAGCTCGCGGCCAACGAATTCGGATAGCTCGCGCAGGTTCGGCTTGACGAGAAACACGCCCTCGCGCACCGCCTCCTTCAGAGCGTCACCTGATGTGTCGAGGAAAAACCGGGCGTTCATATCCCGCGCCAGCCGCGCGATGCGGACATAGAAGTCATCGGGAACACCAGGGGGAAGGCTGCCGCTCGCGACCAGAAACTCTGGTTTCGGATCGAGCGCCATGACTGCCGCGATGCAGCGTTCCTGTTCCTCCGGCGAGAGGTACGGACCCGGAAAGACGAAGCGGAATTGCTCGTTGCTGGCTTGCTCGTCGACAGTGAAGCTGACGCGCGTTTCCCCTTCGATCGGGACCACGCTTTGCGGGATTCTCGCCGCATCGAGCAGCTTCTGCAATGAATGGCCAACGGGTCCTCCCGCCGCATAAACAGCAGTCGCTTCTGCGCCGAACGTGCAGATGACCCGCGCCACGTTCACGCCGCCCCCGCCGGGATCGTAGCGGGCCGTCGAGCAGCGGAGCTTGTGGGTGGACGTGACGTGATCCGTCGCAGTCGCGATGTCGAGGGCCGGATTGAGGGTCAGAGTGCCGATCGCAGGCAGTGTCTCCACGTCCGGGCCTCACCAGTTCAAGAGACCGATTCCAAGCGCCGCGTTCGTCTTGCTGATCGAGGCTTGCGGATCGGTCTCCTTACGCGTCAGCGCCCGGATGGCATCGATCGTCTCGGGGATGACGATGGCCTGATTATCGACCATGTAGGCATAGAACAGCTCGTCATCCTGAACCTTGAGCATGTCAGCCCACAGTGCCACCTCGTAGAGATCCGCGTGCGGCCTTCCCAGGTCCGCCATCAATTCCTTGACCGTGTTGATGGCGGTCAGCCCTTCGCTCATGTTGATGAACGCAATCCGCGAGGAGGATCGGAAGGCTTCGAGCACCTCGTCCTTGCTTGCGGTCCGCGTCATCTGGATGGACCAAGCGTGTAAATGGCTGAGCGTCTCGGGCACCTTGATCGCCATCGTCACCAGATCGAGCTCTGGATCGACGCTCTGTGCATCCGGTGCCTGATGGCTCGGAATTTCCGGCTCGGGCACCAGCGTATTCATGATCCCGCCGAGATGGCTTTCCCACGGATCGGTGGCGCGACGTAGCAGCGTCCCGCTCGCTTTTCTGAGGAGCCCCGCGTGCTTCAGTGCGGAAAGCGTGCGCACGATCGAGGTCGTGTTACACGAGACGACGCGCGTGGCATCCCGACCGACTGCTGTTTCGTAGCTCGACTCTGCAACGAAGGAGTGTCCGGTGACCTGATGTTTCTCGCCGCCTTGGACGATGAATTTGCGGCCGTGCTTTTGGTATAGGCCGATATTCTGCGCCGCGATCTTCTTCGGCGTGCAATCGACCACGATATCGGCTTGGCCAAGCAGATCCTCGAGCGTTCCGGACACGTCCAGGCCAGCCTTTTTCATCGCATCCCGATGCGCGGCATCGGCGCCAAAAAGCTTGAAACCCTTGATGGTCGCAACGCGCGGGCGCCAGTCCGTCGCAACGTCCGATATGCCAGCGAGCACCATGTCATCCTGTTGTGCGACCGCACCGGCGACACGCTTGCCAATGACGCCATATCCATTTACTGCCACACGGATTGGAGATTGAGCATCCATTGGCCTCGTCCTTCATATTCGTTTCGCCCCCCGTTCGGAGATTCTATCCGGGGCGCAGATCCGCTAGCCCCAAGAGAACTCGCCTTCTTTCCTCGAATTCCTCGCGATTTATTTCACCGCGGGCGTAACGCTCCTCGAGGATGTCGACTGCCGATGAACGGGCCGGCTTCACTTCGGGAGCAGCACCCGATCCGGTCATCCAGCGCACGAGCAGCACGATCAAACTGATGACCACGGCCCAGAACAGGATCATGATCAAGCCGCTGAGTATCATTGCTGACCATCCCCAGGCGCCTTGCCAAATCTCGAAGCCGTCCCGGTAGCTCTGGCCCTCGGCCGGAAAGGCCATCGATACGGCAGCGAGGGGGCCGAGAACGCGCAAGATCAGCCCATCCATGCAGTGCCTCCCTTGCGAACCCGCGGAGGCTCGGGCGGATCCGGAGACGTGATGCCGCCCTGCCACGGCCATCGCCGTCAGGCCCCGCTGCGAGACGATGCGTGCTGCAGGCGGTGTGGATCTATGATGACGTTCTCCGGTCTGCCGCGCGCGAAATTCGCAATGTTGCTCACCGCCGTATCGAGCAGGCGATACACTGCGTCATCCGTGTTGAAGGCGATGTGCGCCGTGACGATCACGTTGGGCAGCCGCAGCAGCACGTGGTCACCCAGCAAGGCGCGCAACTCGGCGTCCGTATGCTGCCGACCCTTGCGGAATATCTCGGTATCGTCGCGCATCAGCGGCTCGGCCGTCAGCACGTCCAACCCAGCCGCGGCGACCCTGCCATCCGCCAATGCCCGCACCAGGGCTGGCACGTCGA
>JAEZHL010000391.1 GCA_023416575.1 Pseudomonadota bacterium | reverse complement strand
GGCTGGATCTGGCGAAAATCCCGCGTGTCACAATCAGTGCGTGCGGCACGGCCTATTATGCCGGTCTCGTCGGCAAGTACTGGCTCGAGCGCTATGCGCGCATCCCTGTCGAAATCGATATCGCCTCCGAGTTCCGTTACCGGGAAGCACCGATGCCGGAAAACGGGCTGGCCATCTTCGTCTCCCAGTCGGGCGAGACGGCCGATACGCTGGCATCGCTGCGCTATTGCAGCGCCAACGGCCAGACGATCGCCTCGGTGGTCAACGTGCGCACGTCCACGATCGCACGCGAATCGCACGCGATCCTGCCGACGCTGGCGGGCCCTGAGATCGGCGTCGCCTCGACCAAGGCGTTCACCTGCCAGCTTTCGGTGCTGGCCTGCCTCGCCATCGCCATCGGGTGCGCGCGCGGGCACATCAGTCCCGAAAAGGAAAGGGAGCTCGTTCGCGCGCTGACCGAGGTGCCGCGGCACATCACCGCCATCCTGCGGAACGAGCCACAGTACGAATCGCTCGCGATGGCGCTGCACAACGCGAAGGACGTGCTCTATCTCGGGCGTGGGCAGAGCTATCCCATCGCGCTCGAAGGCGCGCTGAAGCTGAAGGAGATCTCCTATATCCACGCCGAGGGGTACGCGGCCGGAGAGTTGAAACACGGGCCCATCGCCCTCATCGACGAGAACGTGCCGGTGGTCGTCGTGGCGCCGGAGGACGATCTCTTCGAGAAAACGGTCTCCAACATGCAGGAAGTTGCGGCGCGCGGTGGTCAGATCATCCTGATCTCGGATGCTCCGGCGTCGAAGGCCGGCTGCAAACTGCAAACGCATCTTCAGGTTCCGCGGGCGCATCCCTTCACGCAGCCGTTGCTTTACGCCGTGCCCGTGCAACTGATCGCCTATCACACGGCGGTCGTCATGGGCACGGACGTGGATCAGCCGCGGAATCTGGCCAAGTCCGTAACTGTGGAGTAACGCGGAGGTCGGACTGGATTCCGGCGTCGCCGAATTGCCTCAAAATGATGCTTGGCATACGGTGCCGCGCGAGTGGAGGTGTGCTGCGCGTACAAAACGATGGGCGAGGTTTCGCGATGACGCGAGCGCGCAAGACCGGGGTGGGGCGAGCCCGGTACTGGCCAATCTGGGTGGCAACGGCGGTGATGGCGGGTCTCGCCATCGGCCCGATACCGGCGGCCGAAGCGGCCAGGGATAGCGCAACCCAGAAGAAGGCGAGCAGCACGAGCGACGCCGACCGGACCATCGCGACCGCCATCGCCGCGCTGGAGGCGGGCAAGGCGGACCTGGCGGTCCAGGAGCTGACCACCCTCATTTCCAGTGGCAAGATCGCCCAGTCGAAGCTCGCACGCGCGCTCTACGTCCGTGGACTGGCCTATCGCAAGCAGGCCAAGCCCGCGCAGGCGATCGCCGACTTCACCAGTGCCCTGTGGATCAAGAACGGGCTCGATGCGCAGCAGAACGCGGATGCGCTCCTCAATCGCGCCGGCGCCTATCGCGACGCGGGGCTGACGGATCAGGCGGAGGCTGACGAGAAGCGCGTGGCAGCCGCGGCTGCTTCACCCAACCGGCAGGCAACCGCGACACGAACGGCGTCCGCACCGGTAGAGGCCGCGCCGGCGCCCGCTGCTCCGGCTGAAACAGGTGGCGGGTTTGGCGGCTTCTTCAATGCGCTGTTCGGCGGCGGGACATCCTCGCCGGAGCCCTCGAGTTCTGGCTTCGCCACGTCGACGTCCACGTCCGAGGCGGGGGGGCGGCAGGGCTCCCCAGCGGCGCCCAGCCTCTCCTCATGGTCCACGGAGGCGAGCCCGAGCACGGCGAAATCCCGCCCAGCCCCAGCCAGTCCAACTCCCAACGTGGCGGGCTGGTCAGACAGCACCGTCGTGAAAAAGGTTGCCAGCACGCAGCGTCCGGCGGCACCGGCGACCACCGGATCCACGGGTCAGGCCGCCACAGGCAGCTATCACATCCAGGTGGCCGCGGTGCGCAGCCGGCAGGAGGCGCAGGCGGTTGCGGCCCGGCTCAAGCAGATGGGTGCAGCGACGCCGGGTGAGCGGGAAACCGCCATCGAGGAGGCCGTGATGGGCAATATGGGCACGCTGTTCCGCGTCCGCCTGGGGCCGTTCGCGAGCACTGCCGACGTGCAGCGCCTCTGCCCTGGCCTGCGCGACGCCGGGCTCGATTGCCTGGTCATCAGCCGGTAGCGACGGTAAATCGCGGCCCGCACAGGGGCCGTCGCCCGCTCTGACACTTATCGCCTATTGCGGAACGGCCCTGATCCGCGTTCTCCTTATGCGAGGACAATGGATTGGGACGGCTCCGCGGTTGCGAGCCTCGTTACTGGCGGGGTCGGACGGAAGGTATGCAGAGCGAGGACAAGGAGCAGCGGCCCGCGGCAGGGGAGCCCGCCGACGCGGCGCCGAAGCTGGTGCGTCCGGGCGTTGTGCCCGGGCACTCCGACCTGCACATCGGATCGCGGCTGCGCAACTATTTCCTGACGGGACTGGTCGTCGTCGGGCCGGTGACGATCACGCTCTACATCGCGTGGTGGTTCATCAACGTCGTCGATGCGTGGGTGAAGCCATTCGTGCCGCGCATCTACAATCCCGAAACCTACCTGCCATTTCCGATGCCCGGCATCGGGCTCCTGTTCGGCATCATCGGCCTGACGCTCATCGGCGCGCTCGCCGCCAATCTGCTCGGTCGCACGATCATCAGCTCGGGCGAGCTGTTCCTCGATCGCATGCCGATCGTCCGCAATCTCTATCAGGCGTTGAAGCAGATTTTCGTCTCCGTGGTGAGTGCAGCCGGTCCGGGAACGCCTTTTCACAAGGTCGGCCTGATCGAGTTTCCCTCCAAGGGCATTTGGTCTCTGGTCTACGTGACGGGCGAGGCGAGCGGCGAGATCAAGGAGATGCGCCCTGGCGGCGAGGACGACCTTATGACCGTCTTCATGCCGACGGGCATCATGCCGCCGACCGGCTTCGTGTGCCTCGTGCCGCGCAAAAACGTGATCTTCCTCAGCATGAGCGTCGAGGACGCCGCCAAGATGGTCATCTCGGCCGGCATGGTGATGCCCGAATATCAGCAGCAATTGCAGTCGCTGGCGGATGCGGCGCGGGAGAAACAGTGAGATCGTGAGATCGCAGCGGGCCGCTCTGGCTCCGCGTGTCCACGATGTCACGCCGCCCGAAACAACCGCACCGCATCATCGCACTCGAAGAGGTAGAGCAGGATGCGCACCGCCTGGCCGCGCGGGCTGGTGAGGGTCGGGTCCTCGTGCAGCAGGAGGCGGGCGTCGTCGCGGGCGGCAGCGAGCAGGTCCTCGAAGCCGGGCACGTTGGCGATGCGGAACTCCGGCAGGCCGCTCTGCCGCGCGCCCAGGACCTCGCCACCGCCGCGCAGCTCGAGATCCTTCTCAGCGATGAGAAACCCGTCCTCCGTCTCGCGCATCATCTTGAGACGCGCCTCGGCCGTCTCGCCGAGCGGCGGCTTGTAGAGCAGTACACAGTAGGACTGCCGGTCGCCGCGGCCGACGCGCCCCCGCAGTTGGTGGAGCTGGGCGAGCCCGAAACGCTCGGCGTGCTCGATGACCATGATGGTGGCGTTCGGCACGTTGACGCCGACCTCGATCACCGTCGTGGCGACGAGCACCTTGAGCTTGCCTTCGGCGAAGGCGGCCATGGTGGCGTCTTTCGCGCGGCCCGACATCGCGCCGTGCAGCAGGCCGACCTCGTCGCCGAAGACCTGGCCGAGGTGTGCGGCGCGCTCTTCCGCGGCGGCAAGCTCCGAGGCGTCGTTGCCCTCGATCAGCGGGCAGACCCAATAGACCTGCGCACCTTCGGTGAGCGCGCGGCGGAGGCCATCGACGACCTCCTCGATGCGCTCGACCGAGACGAGCGTGGTGGTGACCGGCTTGCGTCCGGCGGGCTTCTCCGTCAGGCGCGAGACGTCGAGGTCGCCATAGTGGGTCATGAGCAGCGTGCGCGGGATCGGCGTCGCCGTCATGACGAGCACGTCAGCGACGCCGTTGCCGCCTTTTGTCTGCAACGCGAGCCGCTGGTGGACGCCGAAGCGGTGCTGTTCGTCGATGACGGCGAATGCCAGGTCCTTGAACAGGACGTCCGGCTGGAAGAGGGCGTGCGTGCCGATGAGAATGTCGATCTCACCCTGCGCGAGGCGGTCGAGGAGCTCGGCGCGCGGCCGGCCTTTCTCCCGGCCCGTCAGCAGACCGATGCGCAGGCCGACCTTGTCGGCCAGAGGCGCGATGGTCTCGGCGTGCTGGCGGGCGAGGACCTCCGTCGGGGCCATCAGGGCGGCCTGTGCCCCGGCCTCGACGGCGATCGCCATCGACATGAGGGCAACCGCTGTCTTGCCGGAGCCGACGT
>JAEZHL010000363.1 GCA_023416575.1 Pseudomonadota bacterium | reverse complement strand
CGTTTCCTCCTGCCTGGCGATCTGGCGGGCTCGCCCCTCCTGACGTTCGTGCCGCTCCACATGCCGGCCGGGTGGACACCGCCGCGCAATTCACTCGCCGCGATGATGGCCCGCCGCTTCGAGAGCTATAAGGCGCACGTCGTCAAACCCTTCTTCCGCGATCACTTCAGCCGCCTCGACCGGCAGATCGTCCTCATCGACGCCCTTGCCGCGCTCAACGCCGGTGGCGAGGCGGTCGCCGATCTCAGCCGCGCGCTCGAGGCGTCGCTGCGCGCCTTCCGGCCGGGCGCCAGGACGTGGCTCGCGAGCATCCTCCCCCGTCGCATCGACCGGGTGCTGTTCGCCGCGAGCAAGGCCGATCACCTGCCGAGCACGAGCCATGACCGGCTCGAGGGCGTTCTGCGCCTGATGACGGAGAAGGCGGCCCAGCGCGCCCAATTCGCCGGCGCCACTGCCGGCGTGATCGCGCTCGCGGCCGTGCGCGCGACACGTGAGGTCGAGGCACGCCAGAACGGTGAGCGGCTCGCCTGTATCCGTGGCACTCCCATGCCCGGTGAACAGGTCGGCAGCCGGCGCTTCGACGGCCGCACCGAGGTGGCGTTGTTTCCGGGCGATCTCCCCGAGAACCCGCGCGAAGCCCTCGCCCACGCAGGTCGCGACCGCGTCCGCTTCGTGCGCTTCCGTCCGCCGCCGCTCGGCCCCGCCGCGAGCGCGACCGAGCCTCACATTTGGACCCAGGCCTGGCCGCACGTGAGACTCGACCGGGCGCTGCAGTTCCTCATCGGAGACCGCCTCGAATGACCGGCAACGCACCACCACGCGGACCACGCGTGTTCGAGCCGGACGATCCGTCGCTTGTCGGAATGCCCGGTCCGGATGATGCCGCCTACCAGCGAGAGTCCGAGCGCGCCGGACCGGAGATCGCCACCGCGCCGCCCTCCCCCGCTCCCTGGGGTGGACTGCGCTGGGGCGCCATTCTCGGCTCGTCGCTCGTCGGCCTTGCGCTCCTCGCCCTCGGCGCCTGGCTCACGCAATTCGTCATCAACGCACTGTCGCGTAACGACATCGTCGGCTGGATGGCCGTCGCCCTGCTCGCCGTCGGCGGCCTCGCCGCCACAGCCATCCTCCTGCGCGAGTCGATCGCCATCATGCGCCTCGCCCGGCTGGAGCGCCTGCGCCGGGAGCTCGAGGAGACACTCGACGCCCGGGACGCCCGCGGCGAGAAAATGGCCCTGCGCCAGCTCCTCAACGCCTTTTCCGGTCGCGTGGACGTGCGCTGGCATCTCGCCCGGTTCCGCGAGCACGAAGCTGACGTGCGCGATCCGGGCGATCTCGCGCGCCTTGCCGACCGCGAGATCTTCGCCCCGCTCGATCAGCGCGCGAAAAGCATTGTGCTGGCATCTGCCAAGCGCGTCAGCGTCGTCACGGCGATCAGCCCCATGCCGCTCGCCGACGTGGTCTTCGTGCTGGTCGAGAACATGCGCATGCTCAGGGCCGTCGCGACGCTCTATGGTGGCAGGCCCGGACTGATAGCGGCGATGAAGCTCGGCCGCATGGTCGTGACCCACCTCGTCGCGACGGGCGGCGTCGCGCTGACGGACGATCTCCTCGGCCAGTTCCTCGGCCAGGATCTGCTGCGGCGCCTGTCGCGGCGCCTCGGCGAGGGCGCGTTCAACGGCGCCATGACGGCCCGGATCGGCACAGCTGCGATCCAGGTCATCCGCCCGATGCCATTCCTCGAGGCCTCACCGGTCCGCGTGCGCGACTTCCTGACCGAGCTCTTCCGCTCCGCCCCAGCCAATCTCCGGCGGTCCCGCTAGCAGCATATCGGACGGCACACCGGCGCCGACACCCGAAGACGGCGCCTTATAGGCGGCCCACGCCGCCGCGCGATCCCGGGCCAATTCCAGGATGGCCGGCGGATCATCGTCCTCCTTGATCGCAAGGACGCGCGACAGCAGCGGGCCCGCCGACCGCGCCGTCCACCAGCTGAGCAGCACGGAGAGCGTCAGCCCGACGATGATCGGAGCCATCCAAGCCATGAGACTGAACGACACGACATAGCTCAGCATCGCCAGTCCCAGCCCGATGAGCGCGTGCCACCAATGGAACTGCAAAGCCATCAGGAGCGACATGCCGCCCTCGTCGCGGCGCTGCGCCTTCCAGCCGGAATCGAAGCCCGCCAGGATCTGCGCGACCGCCGTCGTCTGCGTCACCATCAGGATCGGCGCCAGCAGCATCGACAGCAGCGTTTCCACCACGACGCCAGCGACGACCCGGGGTGCAGCATCTGGCTGGCCTGCCTCCGCAGTCCGGCGCAGCTCGAGGATGAGGCCGATCCCCTTCGGCATCAGCACCACGACCATGGTCGCCAGGAACAGGCGGAACGCGGCGCCCGGATCGATCGTCGGCCAGATCGGGAACAGCGTCTTGCCGTCGTGGAAATACGTCGGGATGACGTGCGTGCCCTGCAGCGCCAGCAGCATGCCGACCGCGAGCGAGGCGGCCCAGATCGCCGAGACGAGATAGGCCGAGGCCCCCATGCCGAGATGCACGCGCGCCATCGGCGTCAGTCCGCGACTGCCGACGATCGCCAAGTGCTGCAGGTTGCCTTGCGCCCAGCGCCGGTCCCGCACGACGAGATCGGGCAAGGCTGGCGGCGCGCCCTCGTAGGAGCCCTCGAGGGAAGGCGCCATGTGCACCTCCCAACCGGCCCGCTGCAGCAGCGCCGCCTCGACGAAGTCGTGACTCTGGATGTGGCCACCGAACGGCGGCCGGCCGGGCAGCTCGGGCAAGCCCGCAGCTCCCGCGAACGCAACCGTGCGGATGATCGCGTTGTGCCCCCAGTAGTTGCCTTGCGGCCCATGCCAGCCTGCAAGCCCCGCGGCCACGGCCGGACCGTAGACACCCGCCGCGAACTGCTGCAGACGCTGGAAGATCGTCGTGCCACCGACGAGGCGGGGCACCGTCTGGATGAGGCCCGCGCTGGGCCGCTTCTGCATGCCGAGCGCGAGGCGCACGATCGTCTCGCCCGACATCACGCTATCGGCATCGAGCACCAGGAAGTTGTCATACGCGCCGCCGAACCGCTCCACCCAATCCGCGATATTGCCCGCCTTCTTCCCCGTGTTCTGCACCCGGCGGCGGTAATAGACGGCCGTGATCGGCTTCAGCGCCTCTGCCAGCGCGGTGAAGATCTCCTCTTCCCGCTGCCCGGCCTCGGCGCTGCGACTGTCGCTCAGAATGAAGACGTCGAACTGCTCGGCCCGACCGACATCAGCCAGGTCGAGCACCATCGCCTCGATCGTCCCCGCAATCCGCGTGCTGTCCTCATGGTAGACGGGAAACAGCAGCGCCGTGCGCTGGTGCAGCGGCTCCGTGACTGGTGGCAGCTCAATACTGTCCGAACGCTCACCAGCGAACAGCGGCATGAGGCCGATCGTCGCCGACAGCGAGCCGAGCGCGATCCACCCGAACGCCATCGTCGACAGAACGAGGAAGACGATCTGGAACGGGGTGATCTGAACGAAGGAGAGGACCGCATAGAGCTCGCGGCAAAACCCCAGCGTCAGCAGCACGGCCCCTGCGAAAAGCGCCGCGCGCGCCGCCCAATGGACGGACCCGCGCTCGCGGACCTGCGGGCAGGGCTCGCTGTCGAAATCCTGCGGTGGCATCTCGAGCGGATGCTCGGGCGGCAGCAAGGATCGACCGGCGTCGCGTCCATGCTGGATGTGAACCACCCGCCAAGCGGTCTTGTTGCTCATGCTCTTGTCAGCTCGTCCAGCGATAGAGCCAGCTTTCCGAAACAACTCGTTCATTGCTCTTTAAAACGAGTCGAAGCTCGATCAGATCCGAAGATCCCGTCTGTAATTCGAAGGAGCACCGCAATCCATCGATGTCCGGGTGGCGGTGAACTACGACATTGGCGACGGTCCCGGCGCTCGCAGAGATATCAGCGACCGGAAGTTCGCCCGCGTTCTTCAGGGCCGGACCATCGAAATCCAGCACGAACAGAACCGAACCCTTGCGCCCGGCCGTGGCGATGCGTGTCTTGCGAACGCGGGCCGCTGCCCAGGTGACGGGAACCTCCTGGCCCCAATGGACCTTGTAGGCGAACGCGAACGGCTTGCCCGGCGCGATCGCGCGCGTTGGCCGCCAGTACGCGACGATGTTGTCATGGATTTCTTCATCCGTCGGGATCTCGATGAGCTCCACGAAGCCCTCGCCCCACAGGCCCTTCGGCTCCACCCACGCCGTCGGCCGGCGCTCGTAGTGGGCTTCCAGATCCTCGAAGCTCGCGAATGCGCGGTCGCGCTGCGACAGGCCAAAGCCCTTCGGGTTCTTGTCGATGAACGCGCTCACCTGCAAGAGCTTCGGATTGGTCAGTGGTCGCCATATCCGCTCACCCTTGCCGGTGAGAATGGCAAGGCCCTCACTGT
This sequence comes from Pseudomonadota bacterium, assembly GCA_023416575.1. Classification (GTDB taxonomy): domain Bacteria; phylum Pseudomonadota; class Alphaproteobacteria; order Rhizobiales; family Hyphomicrobiaceae; genus ZC4RG25. The sequence continues at coordinate 7,626 of JAEZHL010000363.1, read as the reverse complement.
CGTGAACCGCAGGACGGAAATCGCCGCGGACGCGCTTGTGCGCCGTTCCGTGCAGGAACATGCTCGTCAGTGGCCCGAGGCCCACATGAGGAATCTCGCGCCGCGGGTAAAGCACCGCCTCCACGTCCATAACGGTGGACTGGCCGGGCTCGACCGTGAATCGGTAGGCCCCGGTCGTCGACGGGCTGTCTAGCAGTGCGTGCACCACGATCGCCGGCGCGCCGGGTGCCGGCTTCTCGATCCAGAACCGGCGGAAGAGCGGGAACTCCTCGCCTGCCGGCCGGGCCGTATTAATGGCAAGGCCCCGCGCTGACATGCCATAGAGCTGGCCGCGTCCCACCGCTCGGAAATAGCTCGCGCCCTGGAACACCAGGTACTCGTCCATGACGTCGGACCGGTTCAGCGGCCCGTGTACGCGGAAGCCAGAGAACCCGAACGGCGCCGCCTGTGGCGCATCGGGAATCTGCGCCCCGATCGAAAAGAGCGTGCCGTCTGCCTTCAGCGGCCTCTCGCGGCCCTTCTCGACGATCGAGATCTCGACGGGCGCATCGAACAGATAGCCGACCGCGAAGAGTTGCAGCTCATAGTCCAACTTCTCGCCACGCCAGATCGCCTGCTCCGGACGAAAGCGGATGTCGCGATATTGATCGTAGGAGAGCTTGTCGAATGGCTGCGGCAGGTCCATCGTCGGTTTCTGGAACGGCCGCCGGGCGAGCTCCTCCGCCATCTGCTTCACGAGCTCCGGCTCGAACGCCGTCGCTTCAGCGTCCGCCGGTGCGCCGGTTTGCGCCCATGCCCAATCACCCCGCGCGGCGAGGGAGAGAACTCCGCCGACCGCTGCCCAAGCACCCGCCTGCTGGAGAACCGCACGACGGTTCATGCCAGATGTGGCCATATCCCTCTAGTCCTGATGACTTCAGTTGTCGTTCTGATAGCGCGCGCCGGCGCTTGCAACCGCGGCTGTACATTGGCTACGCGGCCTGTGTTGCCGCCTCCGCCGTCCCACACTCCCGGTTTCACTCAAAGCGTTGAACTCGCGTCGCTCTTTCGACCCATAGCGAGTCATCTGGTGTCTAATCAATGTGGCGGTTTTGCTGTTGCGAAGAGCGGCTGCGGAAAAGCGCGCGACCGCTGCGTCGCGCCATCCTAAGGCCCGATCAACGCCAGATTTTTGTGACGCCCGCCATGGTCCCCGTGACCGGATCCATGGCTGGAAGGGCAACGCCCGATATTTCTTTCAGCGCCTGTGACCGTTCGGCCGCAGTGGCCCGCTTGAGATCCCAGTTCTCCTGGCCCCTGGGGTAGGCACCGACCACGACGAGGTCCGCCGTCGCATCGCGGCGGCAATGTCCGACGCCGGCCGGGATCACCACCGCGTCGCCCGCCGTGACCGCAATGACCGGGCCGCCGGGTCCGCCGAACTGCACGTCCGCTCGCCCCTGGGCGATCCCGAGGACCTCATGAGAGCACGCATGGTAATGGTGAAACGGGTAGATCCCGTTGACCCACACCCCGCCCCAGCCATGCTCCCGGAAGAGCCGCTTGAACGTCCTCTCTGCCTCCGGCCCCTCCGCCGCCGTGATTGCCCCGCGATAGTGGAGCAGCGGCAAGCGGTCATTGTTGGGGATCGTCCCGTCGTCCTTGAGCAGGTGGGTCGCGATGACCAGTGTCATGACTGACAAACTCGTTCCGTACTACCCATCCGGCGAAGTATATGATCCCGCGCCACACGGCGCACCGCGGGGGAACGACTGGGCTCGAGCATCAGGGATGGGACATGCCAATTGATGAACAGACTCTCATGGAAGCCATCATGCAGACGCGGGGGCAAGTGGACTTCCTCTGGCAGTTCTTCATGACTGTGCAGATCGCGATCTTCGCGCTGCTGTTCATCTACGACGAGGCCGTCGAGAGCCTTAACGGGTTCGCCCGCTTCCTGGCGATCTGCGCGATTGCACTTTTCGACTGGATAAATGCCGAGGCACTGCAGAACGCCTATGCACTTTTGGATGCCCTGCACCAGCAGTACCGGGCCGACTTCGGACAGCCTGAACGGTTCCAATCGGTTCTGTACCACCATTTCGTTCTCGCGAACTTCGCTGGCCGCGTGACGATGATTTCCATCACACATAGCCTCGCATTCAGTGTCGTCCTGCTCGCACTCTTCTGGCGGCGCTTCATCCAGCACAGCGGCGCCAAGCGGAAGGACGCGCAGGCGGTCGGCGCCGAAAATAGAACGTAGGGCCGCCGACACGGTTCCGCAGGGTTGCGATTCCGCCCGCGCACTACTTTACGAACATTGTTCATTACCGCGGGCTGATTATTCTCATCCCCCGTATCTGGATCGCGCGGGGGACACAATGGCGCCGAGTGATGCGCCGTCGGCGCGGGACGTGCGGCCGGAAATCCTGGCCGTCAGCTCCGTGCAGGCGATGGACCGCACTGAAGATTGCGTTGCCGTACGGCAATCGTTCCAGCACTTCGTCGAGACGCTCGGTTTTTCCAGTGTGTGGTGCACGTCGCTGCCGGTATCGGCCGAGCATGATGCCGACGCCGTTTTGATGCGCACCCATCCGGCAACCTGGGCGGAAGACTACTTCGCCCGCGACTACCCGAAGCACGACCCAATCCTGCGCGAGATCATCCACAGCCGCCGCTCTTTCGACTGGTCGGCGGTCGTCAAGGGCCGCCGCCTGTCCCGCCGCGAGCGGGAGGTGCTGCACCATGCCGCCGAGTTCGGAATGCTGTCCGGCATCGTCGTGCCGATCCATGAGGCCGGTGGCAACATCGGCTTCGTCAGCATCGCCGGGCCCGGCCCGTGCACGGACGAGAACAAGCGCAGCGCGCTGACGCTGGTGTCCATCTTCGTCTATCACAAGCTGCGCGCGCTCGCCGCCGCCCGCACCAGCGCCGCGAAGCGGCTCAGCCCACGCGAGATCGAGGTTTTGCGCTGGATCAAGGAGGGCAAGTCCGACTGGCAGATCGGACGCATCCTCGCCATCTCGGCGAAAACGGTGAATTATCACACTGAGAACGCGAAGAGAAAATTCGGCGTCGCGACGCGCATGCAGGCCGTGGTCACCGCCATCCAACGGGGAGAGCTGCCGCAGTAGGTAGCGGCCCGCATTCCCCGACTGTCCGTCGACGCCCGCCGGGAACCGCGGCACGCTGCGCTGCTGCCTGTTCAGCCCTTCCCAGCCAAGCGTGCGATGAGGCCCGATTGCGGCCGTGACAGATCCCGCTTGCCGACATTCGGGATCAGGCGCACTATTCAGTTAACATACATTCGCTATAATGAGCACAAGAGTTGTCTGGGAGTGGCGCATAACCTCAGGAGGACGCCGTGACTAGGTTGGGTTGGCTCGCTGTATTGGGGGCAGTTCTCGTTACCCCCGCTCTTGCTCAGAAACTTCCTACAGCACCTGACGAGGTGGCCCGCCCCGGTGGACAGATCACCGGAGCGCAGAAGCTCGCTCTCGTCAAAGTGGCCGACGGCTTCCATGATCCTGTCGGCGTCAGTGTCGCCAACGACGGCTCCGGGCGCATCTTCGTCGTGGAACGCGTCGGGCGGGTCAAGGTCGTCAAGGGCGGCAAGGTGCTCCCCGAGCCGTTTCTCGATCTGACCGTCACCAATCCGCTTGGCACCGAAGTGCAAACCGGTTTCGTCGAGCAGGGTCTCTGGTCGATCGCCTTCCACCCGAATTTCAAGGAGAACGGCCACATCTTCGTGCATTACTCGTCGTTGCCCTTCAACGGCGCCTCCATTGTCGCTCGCTACACTGTCGACCCCAGCAGTCCCGACCAGATCACGACCGAGCAGGCCAACAAGAGCGTGAAGGTCCTGATGAACATTCCGCAGCCGTACTACAATCATTACGGCGGCATGATCACGTTCGGCCCCGACGGCATGCTCTACATCGGCAAGGGCGACGGCGGATGGGAAGGCGATCCCCTCAATGCCGGTCAGCGCCTCGACACCCACCTCGGCAAATTGCTGCGGATCGATGTCGATGCGCAAGACGCTCCTTACAAGGTTCCGAAGGACAATCCATTCGCGCAGGCCGACCAGCCGCAGATGATGTCCTTGTTCGGCATCACCGAGCAGGGCTTCGACAGGATCAAGATCGGATCGCGGCCGGAAATCTGGGCTTACGGCCTTCGCAATCCCTACATGTTCCACTTCGATAAGACCTCGGGCGACCTGTTCATCGCCGAGGTCGGCCAGAACCATTGGGAAGAAATCAACTGGCAGCCGAAATCCTCCAAGGGCGGCGAAAACTATGGCTGGCGGCTCAATCAGGCGTCCAAGTGCCACCCGCATCAGGGCCCGAACGAGAAATGCCCCATCATCGGTGTGCTGCCGGTTGCCGAGTACCCGCATGAGGAGCCCTACCCCGGTGCCCAGAAGCTGAAGGAAGGTTGGGGCTGCTCTGCCCAGGGCCTCGGCGTCGCCAACTATGCCGGCCTGAGCAAGGCTTATCTCGTCGGCGACTGGTGCTCCGGCCGCCTGTGGGGCGTCCAGTGGGACGACGGCAAGTGGAAGATGCAGGAGTTCATGCAGACTCAGCTGCAATTCACGGCCGGCACGGTCGACGAGGATGACACCGTCCTCGCCGTCAACTGCTACTGCTTCTATCTGGAGGATCGCGGCCCGACCGCCAATCCGCCGGGCGCACTCTGGCGCGTCGTGGCAGCTGACAAGGTTCCCCCTGGCGCCGAGGTAGCGAAAGTTGCGCAATGATCGCCCCACGGGGACCGACCTGGCTCGGTCCCCTGTCTTGACCGCGAGCGTGCAGCGCCACACCGGAATTAGGGCCGGAGCGCTGCTGCTCGCATGTGTCCTGGCCGCCGATACCCTTCTGGCGTCCTCGGCCGTCGAATTCCATCACGCGCTGGACAACGCGCCCCTCGAGATCAAGCCGCGCCCGGACGAGACTATCACCGGCGCGGTGGAGAAGTTCCTGGCGACGGGCGAGAACCCATATCACGGCGACACCGCGGCTCTGGAAGCGGGCAAACGTCTTTACCACCGCAACTGCCAGGCCTGCCACCTGCCCGATGGATCGGGACGGCTCGGTCCGAGCCTCATCGACCACGACGTGATCAATGCGCGCGCCGGGACCGACGTCGGCGACTTCGAGATCCTCTACGGCGGCGCCCGGGGCGCGATGCAGTCGTTCGCCCGGCGCGGTATGAGCCTCGACGACATGCTGAAGACGATCGCCTACGTGCGCAGCCTCAAAAAGTAACCCGCCGGCGTGAAGATCGGCCGAGGACGTCTGGGCTTGCGGCCAGTTGATCCCTCCGTCGACCTCCTCCACATCCGCTCCGATTTGCGGCACAAAGAGCCGGGCGAGCCGCTTACTTCGGGCGGCTGCCAACCGATGGAGGTCGTCCGCTCGCCATGTTCGTCACCTTCTTCCACGAGCTCAAGGCCGCCAACATCCCCGTCACGCTGAAGGAGTACCTGACGCTGATGCAGGCGCTCGAGGCCGACCTCGCGGGCCGGCGCGTCGAGGATTTCTACTATCTCTCCCGCGCCACGCTGGTGAAGGACGAGCGCCATCTCGACCGCTTCGACCAGGTGTTCGGCCACGTCTTCAAGGGCCTCGAGCTGATGAGCGAGACCCTCGACGCGAAGATCCCCGAGGAGTGGCTGCGCGCCGTCAGCCAGCTCTACCTGTCCGAGGAGGAGAAGCGGAAGATCGCCGAACTCGGCGGCTGGGACAAGATCATGGAGGAGTTGCAGAAGCGCCTCGCCGCGCAGAAGGGCCGGCACCAGGGCGGCTCGAAGTGGATCGGCACCGGCGGCACCTCCCCGTACGGCGCCTACGGCTACAACCCCGCCGGCGTGCGCATCGGCCAGAAGGAGAACCGCAACTTTCGCGCCATCAAGGTGTGGGACAAGCGCGAGTTCCGCGACCTCGACGACACGGTCGAGCTCGGCACCCGCAACATCAAGGTCGTGCTGCGCCGTCTGCGCCGGTTCGCCCGCGATGGCGCCGCCGAAGAGCTCGACCTCGACGGCACCATCAAGGGCACCGCGCACAAAGGCTATCTCGACATCCACCTCCGGCCCGAGCGGCGCAACACGGTCAAGGTGCTGATGTTCTTCGACGTCGGCGGCTCGATGGACTGGCACATCAAGGGCATCGAGGAGCTGTTCTCGGCCGCCCGCACCGAGTTCAAGCACCTGGAGTATTTCTACTTCCACAACTGCCTCTACGAGGGCGTCTGGAAGAACAACGCCCGCCGCTGGACCGACAAGACGCCGACCTGGGACGTGCTCCACACCTACCCGTCCGACTACAAGGTGATCTTCGTCGGCGACGCCTCCATGAGCCCCTACGAGATCACCCTCCCCGGCGGCTCCGTCGAGCACATGAACGAGGAGCCCGGCGCCCTCTGGCTCCGCCGCGTCACCGGCATCTACGAGCACTGCGTCTGGCTCAACCCGGTCCCTGAGGAGCAGTGGAGCTGGACGCCGTCGATCAAGATGGTGCGGGATATCTTCGAGGGACGGATGTTCCCGCTGACGCTGGAGGGACTGGACGGGGCGATGCGGGAGTTGATGAGGTAGGCCCCGGCTCCATTGTCGACGCGCCTGCAACGGGAGTAATCTACCGTATGCAGATCATCACGTGGTTGACGGAGGCGCTCATGACCCAGACCAGCACGTTCGTGGCCGCCGACGGGGATGGCTACGAGTTGCAGATGGGCCGATGGAGCCGCTGCCTCGCCCCGAAGCTCATCGCATTTGCCGATGTCACAAGTGGCGAACGCGTGCTTGACGTCGGCTGCGGCACGGGCAGCCTGGCCTTCGCCCTCTCCGCCAACCCGGCCATCGGCAGCATCTGCGGCATCGATCTCGCGCCCGCCTATGTTGCCTATGCGGCGCAGCACAACAGCGATCCGCGCGTCGCGTTCCAGGTCGGCGACGCCACCAAGCTGCCGTTCGCCGACGCTTCGTTCGACCACGCTCTGTCGCTACTGGTGCTGCAATTCATCCCGGACGCCGACGCCGCCATACGCGAGATGCGCCGCGTCACGCGCCGCGGCGGCACGGTCGCCGCCGCCGTATGGGACACGCGCGGCGGACTGGTCTTCTACCGGATGTTCTTCGACACGGCCGCCGCCATCGATCCGGGCGGCAACACGCGGCGAGCGAAAGTCTACACGCGCCCCCTGACCCGCCCCGGCGAGCTGGAGCGCGCCTGGCGCGCCGCGGGGCTGGTCGATGTCGTCGCGGACATGCTGTCGATCCGTATGGATTTCACGTCCTTTGCTGATTACTGGGCGCCCTTCGACGGTAAGGATGGACCACTCGCCGACTACGTCGGCTCCCTCGCGCCGGAGATGAAAGCTCAAATCAAAACCGCCACAGAGCGCGCCTATCTCGACGGCGACCCCGACGGCCCCCGCTCCTACATGGCGACGGCCTGGGCCGTGAAGGGAACGGTACCGGGGTGAGGTCGAGCCCGGCGCCCTCTGGCTCCGCCGCGTCACCATTTTTTTGCAGCGATCTCCTTGAGCATCGCATTGTCGAGCATGGCCTCGGCCAGAAGCTTCTTCAGCTTCGTGTTCTCGTCCTCGAGCGCCTTCAGCCGCTTGGCATCCGATACCTCG
>JAEZHL010000337.1 GCA_023416575.1 Pseudomonadota bacterium | reverse complement strand
GCGCCGACGAGATGGTGGCGCTCTTCAACGACCTGCCGGAAGCGCTCGAGAACACGATCGAGATCGCCAAGCGATGTGCGTTCAGGCCGCGCGGTCGCAAGCCGATCCTGCCGCGCTTCGTTGCGGCTGGCGACGGGGCATCCGACACCGACCAGCTTGCGGCGGAGGCCGCCGAGCTCAACCGGCAGGCAGAGGAGGGGCTGCGGGCGCGTCTTGCAGCGACGCCCCTCGCACCGGGCTTTACGGAGGAGGACTACTGGAAGCGGCTCGCCTTCGAGGTGGACATCATCTCGCGGATGAAGTTTCCAGGCTACTTCCTGATCGTTGCGGACTTCATCAAGTGGGCGAAGGGTGAGGGCATCCCGGTGGGGCCGGGGCGCGGCTCGGGCGCGGGCTCGGTGGTCGCCTGGGCCCTGACCATCACCGATCTCGACCCGCTGCGGTTCGGGCTGCTGTTCGAGCGCTTTCTCAACCCCGAGCGCGTCTCGATGCCGGACTTCGACATCGACTTCTGCCAGGACCGGCGCGACGAGGTGATCCGGTACGTCCAGGGCAAGTACGGCGCGGACCGCGTGGCCCAGATCATCACGCACGGAAAGCTACAGGCGCGCGCGGTGCTGCGCGACGTCGGCCGCGTGCTACAGATGCCCTATGGCCAGGTCGACAAGCTCTGCAAGCTGGTCCCGAACAACCCGGCCAACCCGGTGACGCTGCCGGAGGCCATCGCCGGCGAGCCGAAGTTGCAGGAGGCTCGCGATTCGGAGCCGCTGGTCGCGCGGCTGCTCGAGATCGCCGAGAAGCTCGAAGGCCTCTACCGGCACGCCTCGACGCACGCGGCCGGCATGGTCATCGGCGACCGGCCGCTCGATGAGCTGGTGCCGCTTTATCGCGATCCGAAGTCGAGCTTCCCGATCACCCAGTTCAACTGGAAGCAGGTCGAGGCGGCCGGGCTCGTCAAGTTCGACTTCCTCGGCCTGAAGACGCTGACGGTGCTGCAGAAGGCCGTCGATCTCATCGAGAAGTGTCGGGGGATCAGGATCGATCTTTCGACGCTGCCGCTCGATAATCGGCCGTCGTATGAGATGCTGGCGCGGGCTGATACGGTCGGCGTGTTCCAGCTCGAAAGCACGGGCATGCGCGAAAGCTTGAAGCGCCTGAAGCCCGACCGCTTCGAGGACATCATCGCCATGGTGGCGCTCTACCGCCCCGGCCCCATGGACAACATCCCGACCTACATCAACCGCAAGCACGGTGAGGAGCCCGTCGACTGCCTGCATCCGATCCTGGAGCCGATCCTCAAGGAGACCTACGGCGTCATCATCTACCAGGAGCAGGTGATGCAGATCGCGCAGGTCATGGCCGGCTACTCGCTCGGCGAAGCCGACCTGCTGCGGCGAGCCATGGGCAAGAAGGACAAGGCCGAAATGGCCCGCCAGCAGGCGCGCTTCGTCGAAGGCGCGCTGAAGAACGGCGTCGCCAAGAAGGATGCGGTCTACATCTTCGAGCTGGTCGACAAGTTCGCCGGCTATGGTTTCAACAAGTCGCATGCGGCCGCGTATGCGCTGGTGAGCTATCACACGGCCTATCTCAAGGCCAATTTCCGCGAGGAGTTCCTGGCGGCGTCGATGACGCTCGACATGGCCAACACCGACAAGCTCGCGGTCTTCGCCGCTGAGGCGCGGCGGAGCGGCATCGCCGTCAAGCCGCCGTGCTTGAACGCTTCCGGGGTCGATTTCCTGCCGGAGCCGTCGCTGGCGGACGGGCAACCCGGCGCCATCCGCTACTCACTCGCCGCGCTCAAGAACATCGGCTCCGGCGCGGTCGAGTCGATCGTCGGCATCCGCGACGCGGGTGGCCGCTTCAAGAGCCTTGGCGATTTTGCGAGCCGCCTCAACGTCAAGGCGCTCAACAAGCGCGCGCTCGAGACCTTGGCAGCGGCGGGCGCGTTCGACGCCCTCGAGGCCGACCGCGCACTCGCTCACGGCAATGTCGATCAGGTGATGGCGCTCGCGCAGCGCCTGGCGTCCGATGCCGCAAGCGGCATCAGCGACCTGTTCGGCGGCGGGGCGACGTCAGCGCCGCAGCTCGACCTGCGCCCGGTCAGGGCCTGGACGCCGATGGAGCGCCTGGAGAAGGAATTCGACGCCATTGGATTTTTCCTCTCCGGCCATCCGCTCGATGAGTACGAGAGTGTGCTGACGACGCTCGGTGTGCAGAGTTGGACGGACTTTGAGGCTGCAACCGAGCGCGGCGCGTCGGCGGGGCGGCTCGCGGGCGTCGTGGTCTCGGCGCGGGAGCGCAAATCCCAGAAGGGCAACAAGTTCGCGTTCGCCATGTTCTCGGACGCCAGCGGCCAGTTCGAGGCGGTCATTTTCTCGGACACGCTCGCCCAGTCCCGCGACCTGCTCGAGCCGGGAACGCCGGTGCTGATCACGGTCGAGGCCGAGCGCGAGGGCGACACCGTCAAGATGCGCGTGCAAGGCATGGAGGCGCTCGACAAGGCAGCCGGTGCGGTTCAACGCGGACTGAAGCTCGTGTTGGCCCCGAACGCGGTGCTGACGCGTCGTGCCGACATCGCCGGCATCAGGGAGCTGTTGAAGCCAGGGCGCGGCGAAATTCGGCTGGTGCTCAAGCTCGATGAGAAGGGCCGCGAGGTCGAGCTCGCCGTGCCCGGCCGCTACGAGGTCGGCCCGATGCTCAGGGGCACGCTCTCGACGGTGCCGGGGGTGCTGGAAGTCATCGAGCTGTAAACCGACTGCAGCTAGCATGCCCGCGGCAGCTGGAGGCCGAGAGAACCACGGGCCAGAAGTCGCGAGTGCCCAACTGATTGGGCCGCCGGATCAGCGATAGCGGCCGTGCTTCTGCAGAACCTCGACCTTGTAGCCGTCGGGATCGGTGACGAAGAAGAACTTCGCCAGCAGGGACCCTTCGCGCATAAAGTCCTTGATGGGAGTGGGATTGAAGCCTTCCTGCTCGGATCGCCTGTGCTCGGCTTCGAGGTCGTCCACCACGAAGGCGATATGACCGTACCCGTTCCCGAGATCATAGGGCTCCTTCCGATCGTGATTGATGGTGAGCTCGAGCTCGAAATCGGCTTCGGCGTTGCGCAGGTAAATGAGGGTGAAACTGTCGAACAGGATCAGATCCGCAATCTGGAGGCCGAACGCGCGCGAATAGAAGTCGACCGATCGTTCGGCGTCGAGCACGCGGATCATGCTGTGAATGAGCTTCGCCATCAGGGCCTCCAG
>JAEZHL010000263.1 GCA_023416575.1 Pseudomonadota bacterium | reverse complement strand
GGCGGCGCCATCCTCGGCGATCGCATCCGGATGACAGCGGCCATCGAGGATGACGGCGTGTTCGTCCGCTCGCTGGCGGCGCGCGGCAATCTCGGTGGCCTGTCGCCTGCCGCTGTGCGCATGATCGACGTGCTCGATGCCGCCGGCTACGGGCGCATCCTCGTCGAGACGGTGGGCACCGGCCAGTCGGAGATCGACATCGCCGAGGTCACCGATGTACGCGTCGTCATCTCCGCGCCGGGCCTCGGCGACGAGATCCAGGCCATGAAATCCGGCCTGCTCGAAATCGCTGACATTCTCGTCGTCAACAAGGGCGATGTCGCCGGCGCCGGGCGCACGCTCCAGCAGCTCAAGTCCGCCCTCGCCATGCGCGCGGGTGCGGCAGCGGCAAGGCCCGTGCTCAAGACGGCCGCGCTGACCGGAGACGGCGTCGCCGAACTCTGCCGCGCGCTCGACAGCGTCGGGGCCGGCAGGCTGGCCCTCGGCCCCCAGGTCCGCCGCCGCATGCGGGCGCGTTATCTCATCGCGCGGGCGGCCGCGGAGCTCATCGCCACCGAAGTGCGCAGAGCCGAGACGCGCAAAGTCGATACGCTCACCGACGCGGTTCTGGACGGGACCTTGTCCGCGGTCGATGCCGCCCGCCAATTGCTCTTCGACGGCAGCTAAGTCGCGGCCGCTCCCAGCTGAGCCCCAATCGCAGCAAATCGCCGGATTTCAGGGCTGGGAACCAATGATGCGACCGGCTGTTTCCCCATGTGAGAATGCGCTCTTCCAATGTCCGCAGCAACTCTCATGAACCAGCTCATCTACATAGTCGGTCTGGTCGTGGTGGCCCTGATCATCCTCTCGCTGGTCGGGCTTCGCTGAGCTGCACGCGCGGACCGGTGTTGACCCTCGATCTGGAGGACCGTCCATGGCGCAAGACCGTGATCGCCCCGACCGGGGGCCCGCAGCCGACGAGCTGAGTCAGGAAGCCCGGCGCCAAGCCGAAGCCGGTCGCCAGACCGCGGAGAACATCGGCGAGGATGTTCAGCGCCAGGCGCAGGCTTTCGCGTCCGATGTCCAGTCCAAGGCAGCGGAGATGGCCTCCGAGCAGAAGGAGGCGGCGAGCTCCGGCCTGATGGACCTCGTCTCGGCGATCCGGCGCGCAGCGGACGATCTCGAGCACCACCAGCAGCCACAGATCGCCAATGTCGCCCGCAGCGTCGCGGGCGGTATCGAGGATTTCTCGCAGTCGATCCGGCGCCGCAACTTCCAGGACATGTTTTCGGACGTGCAGCGCTTCGCCCGCGACCATCCCGGCGCCTTCTTCGGCGGCGCGGTCCTCGCCGGACTGGCGGTCGCGCGGCTCGCCAAGAGCGCCACCGGCCCGTCACACACCGAACGGTCGATGGCATCCAGGTCCGAATCCCAGCGCCATTTCGGTCAGGGCGGTCGGCTCGCCGAGTTCGCCCGTGACGAGCGCTACGGCCGGGAGAGCACATCGGGCAGCATGCGACAGAACATGCCGGGCGGCATGCGGGAGAGCACCCCGGACAGAATGAGGTGATCCCATGGCAGACGTCAGATATACCGAAACGCGCAGCACCGAGGCACGTGGTGCCTCGCGGCCGCTCGCCGAACTCGTCGCTGATCTCGGACGCGGCGTCTCCGCCCTTGTGAGCAAGGAATCGAGCCTGCTCCGCTCGGAGGTGGACGAGAAATACTCCAACATGCAGACGGCCGGCGGCACCATCGCCGCCGGGGCCGTTTGCCTCCTCGCAGCCCTGCTGATCCTGCTGCAGGCCGTCGTCGTCGCCCTGACCAATCTCGGCATGAACCCCGGCTGGGCATCGCTGATCGTCGGCGTCTGCGTCGGCGTCATCGGCATCATCCTGCTGCAGATCGGCCGCTCGTCGCTCGGCGAGGGCTTTTTCCCGAAACGCACACAGGCACAGGTCCAGCGCGACGCTGAGATGCTGAAGGAGCAGGTCAAGTGACAGATACTCCAAGCCAAGCAGAACGAGAGGTCGAACGCGCCCGCGCGGACCTCAGCAGGACACTGGACGAGCTGAAAGACCGCCTGTCGTTCACCGGTCTCGCCGACGAGGTCCGCCATCAGTTCGCCGGCACCGGCGGCAGCGAGTTCGCCAGCAATCTTTCCCGACAGCTGCGTGAGCGCCCGCTGCCGGCGGCGCTGGTCGGCCTCGGCGTCCTATGGATGATGATGGGTGAACGCGGCGGCCACGCCCGCGCGCCAACCGGGCGCTTCTACTCGGAAGCCGAAAGAGCCGGTGGCTTCACGGAAGGCATGACGGAACGCATGGAAGGGATGGGAGAGCGCGCCCGTCACGCTGCGTCCGAGATGGGCGGGGAAGCGGCCGAGCGGGCCCGCGCTGCCGCCGCTGGCGCCGGTGAGGCGATGCATGCCTTTGGAGACCGGATGAGCTCCGCCGGCCATAGCGCGACGGAGTGGATGCACTCGGCGAGCGAGGCCGTGCAGTCGGCCGGGGCAAGCGCGGGCCGGATGGGGCAGCGCACGACGCAATCCCTCAACGAGATGCTCGAGCAGCAACCCCTCCTCAGCGGTGCCATGGGCCTTGCCATCGGCGCCCTGATCGGCGCGATGCTACCCAAAACCCGCATGGAGAGTGAGTATCTCGGCGAGACGGGCGAGCAGCTGCGCGACGTCATCTCCGAACAGGGCGCCCAGCTCTACGAGAAGGGTAAGGTCACGGCCACGGAGGTCTACCGCGCCGCTGCCGAGGAGGCACGGGCTCAGGGCCTGATGCCCGAGGGCGGTGGTGAAACCCTCGCTGAAAAGGCCGAGCACGTGTTGCGGCGCGCCGGCGAGACAGCGAAGGAGGTTGGAAGGCGGGAGTTCGAGACGCCCCAAGAGGAGGGACACGTTCCCGCTCCTAGCCAGCCGACCGGCCGGCCACCTGCCGTTCCCGAACAAGGCACGGGCGCGCAACGCCGCGAGCACTGATCGGGGTTGGCGCGGCTTATCCCAGTGTCGTCAGGCCCTTCCGGTCGTCCTCTAGCACCGGAAGGGCTTCCTCTTTTTCGCTCGCCTGAGCTCGGCGCCGCGCGCCGAACCTCTACAGGGTCTCGAGCTTCTTGAAGTCGATCGCGCGGGCGTATGCCGTCTTGTCCTCCATCGAGGCAGAGCCTTCGATGATGACGAGGAAGCGGTTGGCGACGACCATGATGACTTGGCCGTCCTTCGTCTGGATGGCACGGTGATTGCCGATTTTAGTCATCTTGCCCATCGCCGCCGCCATGGCCGCGTTCGAGAGCATCGGCATCCAGGTCGCCAACAACGGCGAATCACCAAGGATCTGCAGTTCGACCCGGGCATCGCCCTTCTCGTAGTTCCGCGCAGCACGGATACCGCCGAACATGGCTGCACCCGCATCCTGGGTATCGACGTCCTCGGCCGACCAGCCGCTGATCGCATCGGGCAGCGCCGCGCCGAGCCCCTCCGCATTCTTCTGCGCGACGAGCTGGGCCGCGTAGTCGAGCGCCTGCTTCGCCGTCGTGTAGTCCTTTTTCGCGTAGGCGGTCAGCGCCTCGTTGATCGAGTCCTCGACCTCATCGGCCAGAGCGGGTCCGGCGAATGCCAGGCTCGCCGCGAGCACGGCGCCGATAGATACGCGTCGCATCCTTGGTGTCTCCCCTGTGAATCAGTTCGGCGGACCCTAGAGGCGATCATCAGCAGGGCCAACTATCGGCAATACGATTCAGGTGGATAGTCGCGGCTGTGCAGATTCTGCTTGCGAGCTCCCCTCGCCGGTTTTCCCGGCTGCCGCACCGCGACCCTCGTTTCCCTGGACGTCCATGCCGCGCGCGCTTAAGTGTTCGCCATGCCACAAGACCACGCGGGCGAGGCGCGGGAACAGGCTGAAGCGGACGAGAAACTTACGCCGCGGAAGACCGGTCCCGAGGTCATCGCGTCATATTTGAAGCTGCTTCCGAGCTCCCCCGGCGTCTACCGCATGATCGACGCTGGCGGCGACGTGATCTATGTCGGCAAGGCGCGCAGCCTGCGTGCCCGCGTGTCCAACTATACCCGCATGCATGGCCACTCGACGCGCATCGCCCGCATGATCTCCGCGACCGCGTCGATGGAGTTCGTCACGCTCGCCACCGAGGCCGAGGCGCTGCTTCTCGAAGCCAACCTCATCAAACGCTTCCGCCCGCGCTTCAACGTGCTGATGCGGGACGACAAGTCGTTCCCGTATATCCTCATCGCCCGCGATCATCGCGCGCCGCAGATCCTCAAGCATCGTGGCGCACGTAACCGCAGCGGCGAATACTTCGGCCCGTTCGCCTCCGCTGGCGCCGTCAACCGCACCATCAACATGCTGCAGCGCGCCTTCCTGCTGCGCTCCTGCTCGGACGCGGTGTTCGAGACGCGCACCCGGCCCTGCCTGCTGCATCAGATCAAGCGCTGCTCGGCCCCCTGCACGGGCGAGATCGGGCTCGAGGACTACAACCTGCTCGTGGAGGAGGCGACCCGCTTCCTCCGGGGCGAGAGCCAGAACGTCCGCCACCATTACCAGCGCCTGATGGAGGAGGCCGCGGAAGCCCTGGAGTTCGAGCGCGCCGCCCAGCTGCGCAACCGGCTCTGGGCGTTGGCGCACGTCACCGCCGACCAGGCGATCAATCCCGAAGGCGTCGAGGAAGCAGACGTCTTTGCCGCTGCCCAGGACGGCGGGCAGACCTGCATCCAGGTGTTCTTCATCCGCAGCGGCCAGAACTGGGGCAATCGCGCCTATTTCCCGAAAGCCGACCGCTCGCTCGATGCCGCCGAGGTCTTGGAGAGCTTCATCGCCCAGTTCTACGACGACAAGCCGGTGCCGCGCCTGATCCTCCTGTCGGAGCGTCTTGCCGGCCGCGACCTGCTCGCCGAGGCGCTGTCGACCAAGGCCGAGCGGCGCGTCGAAATCCGTGTTCCGCAGCGGGGCAACAAGACTGGTGTCGTGGAGCACGCGGTGCGCAACGCCCGCGAGGCCCTGGGCCGCCGTCTTGCCGAGAGCTCGTCCCAGCGCATACTTCTCGAAGGCGTCGCCGAGCGGTTCGGGCTTGCCGCTCCCCCGCGGCGCATCGAGGTGTTCGACAACAGCCACATCATGGGCACCAACGCGGTCGGCTGCATGATCGTGGCCGGGCCGGACGGCTTCGTCAAAGGCCAGTACCGCAAGTTCAACATCAGGTCGGCCGACCTCGCGCCCGGCGACGACTACGCCATGATGCGGGAAGTGCTGACGCGCCGCTTCAAGCGCCTTGCCGCCAAGACAGCCGCGGCCACGGAACCCGACACCGAGTCCGAGACGCCGGCGCCGACCAGCCCAGGCGATGAGCCCGTCACGTTCGCTGATCGGGAGGCCCGCATCGAGCCGCCACAGCCCGCACCGCTCAACGAGCGCGGCGCAGACGGCATCCCCTTCGGCGTGCTGCGAGCCGAAGCGGTTTCCGAGCCCGGCATCGACGATGAAGATGACGCCGACCAGTCCGGCGACTTTTCCCCGGCGCTCTTCGACGACCTGGCCGACAGCGAAGACCTCGCGCCGGAGCCCGAGGAGCTGCCCGACCGCCCCGACCTCGTCCTCATCGACGGTGGAGCGGGACAGCTGGGCGTCGCCTGCGAGGTCCTCGCAGACCTCGGCATCACCGACATCGCCATCATCGGCGTTGCCAAGGGTCCGGACCGGGACGCCGGCCGCGAGCACTTCTACATCCCGAGCCGCGGCAAGCCGTTCATGCTGGAGCCGCGCGACCCCGTCCTCTACTTCGTCCAGCGCCTGCGCGACGAGGCGCACCGATTCGCCATCGGCACCCACCGCGCCAAGCGGTCGAAGGCGATCGCCGCCAACCCGCTCGATGAGATCCCGGGCATCGGCCCGACGCGCAAGCGCGCCCTGTTGCAACATTTCGGATCGGCCAAGGCCGTATCACGCGCCGGGGTTGCCGACCTGAAGGGAGTTCCCGGCATTTCCGCCCAGATGGCGCAGGCGATCTACGACTTCTTCCACGAGCGACGGACATGACAGCGTTGATCCGTGCCCGGCTGGTGCTCTCTCGAAG
>JAEZHL010000243.1 GCA_023416575.1 Pseudomonadota bacterium | reverse complement strand
TCAGGCGCCGCTGCGAGACGATGCGTGCTGCAGGCGGTGTGGATCGATGATGACGTTCTCCGGTCTGCCGCGCGCGAAATTCGCAATGTTGCTCACCGCCGTATCGAGCAGGCGATACACTGCGTCGTCCGTGTTGAAGGCGATGTGGGCCGTGACGATCACGTTGGGCAGCCGCAGCAGCACGTGGTCACCCAGCAAGGCGCGCAACTCGGCGTCCGTATGCTGCCGACCCTTGCGGAATATCTCGGTATCGTCGCGCATCAGGGGCTCGGCCGTCAGCACGTCCAAACCAGCCGCGGCGACCCTGCCATCCGCCAATGCCCGCACCAGGGCTGGCACGTCGACGACGGAGCCGCGGGCCGTATTGATGAGCACGACTCCGCGCTTCATCTGATCGAATTCGCGGTCGGAAATGAGATTATGCGTTCCAGCCACTGCCGGAACGTGCAGCGTGACGACGTCGGATTGCGACAGGAGATCCGGAAGGTCGCAGTAGCGGAACCCCAGCGAGCGCGCCAGGGGTTCGTCCCGTTGCGTGTCATAGGCCACGACAATCATCCCGAAGCCCTTGGCGATCTCGATGACACGTCGCCCGATGCGGCCAGTGCCGATGACGCCGAGCGTTTTGCCTCGCAAATCGAAGCCGGTGAGTCCCTCCTGAGAAAAGTCGCCCTTACGTGTTCTTTCGGCGGCCTCCGGAATGCGTCGACTCACAGCAAGCAGAAGAGCGAACGTGTACTCCGCCACGGTGACATCGCCGTAACCCGGGACATTGCACACCGTGATGCCATGGCTCCGGCAGTAATCGAGGTCGATGTGGTCGAAGCCGGTCGAGCGGGTTGATATCAGCTGCAGCGATGGCATGAGGGCGAGCACGTCGTGGGGAGCCGCATACCTCGATGAGATTGAGATCGCTTCGGCGTCCGCGTGTTGAGCGGCCGTGGTGGCATTCATCGGCTCACGCGTGAACACGACCTCATTCTGGTTCGCCAACCGCAGGAACGCGGTTTGCTCCTCGGACTCCGCTTCGTAGACGGTCACCTTCATTGGCGTGCCTTTCGAGCGGCCTGAGCATCGGCCCGGCGGTTAGCAGCAGCTTCGGTCTTCGGACGCAAACCACCTTCGCTATCGGGACAACATTGAAACTCCAAGCGCGTTCCCGCCGTGAAGGGATACGACGCGTTCCGGATCGTGATCCGGTCGGGCCCATTCCAGCGCTCGGGCGCCGTGACGACCATGCAATCGCCTTTGATCAGGAGATCGACCCATTCACTGCGATAGCGGAACCTGAGGTGAAGATTGCTGAGCTCCTTGGGTAGGTAGGGATTGAGGCGAAACAGATCGCCGCGGATCTCGAGGCCGGTCTGGCCACGCTGCACGAGGTCGACAGTGCCGGCCATGGCGCCAAGGTGGATGCCTTCGGGCGTCGTCCCGCTCTGGACATCGGCAATGTCGGCTTCCAGCGCCCTTTCGGTCAGCTCCCAGGAGCGCGCGCGATCGGTGCGGGCGACGACCCAGGAATGGACAACGCTGCTCAGCGTGGATCCGTCGGACGTGCGCTTGACGTAGTATTCGATCGTGCGGCGAATGAGCGTCGGATCGAACGGATACCCGAGCCTGGCGAAAATCTCCCGGAGCTCATCAGAGGAAAACAGGTAGAACAGCATCAAAGCATCTGCCTGCTTCGATGCCTTATAGCGGTTCACCGTATCGCCTTCGACTTCGAGAATGCGGTCAAGGCGATGAATGTTGCTGTACTTCTTAGAATAGGCCTCCCAATCGAATTCCTGCAGGCGCTCATAGCCCTCGAACTGACTGATGATGCCGTCGTGGAATGGCACGAACATTTTGCGGCTGATCTCGTCCCAGGAGGCGATCTCGTCATCATCGAGGGCATAGCTCTCCCAGATCTCCCGGCGCCGCTCCGGCTCGATCAGGCGGAGCACGTTTTCGGCGCGGCCAAGAACCCAGGCGGCCATGACGTTGGTATAAGCGTTGTTGTCAAGCCCGGGTTTGTCCGACCAGGGATAGCGGTCATGAAATTCGTCAGGTCCCATGACGCCGCGGATTTCATAACGCTGGCGCTCGGCACTCCAGACGGCGATGCTCGCCCAAAACCGCGCGATCTCCACCAGCATCACTGAACCGAAAACGGACAGGAACTCCCGATCCGCCGTTGCCTCATAGTAGCGCCAGATATTGTGGGCGATGGCAGCGTTGACGTGGCGCTGGAGATGCGAATTGTCGGGAAGCCAGCGGCCCGACTTCGGGTTGAGATGCAGCACCTGCGTCTCCTCCCGGCCGTCGCTGCCGCTCTGCCATGGAAACATTGCGCCGCGGTAGCCTGCAGCGCGTGCCATCCGCCGCGCCTCGGGCAGCCGCCGGTACCGGTAGCGGAGAAGGGCGCGCGTAATTTCCGGAATTCGGAAATTGAGAAAGGGGAAAATAAATAATTCGTCCCAGAACACATGCCCCCGGTATGCCTCCCCATGAAGGCCGCGGGCCGGAACGCCCACATCGAGGTCGATGCTGTGATGGGATACGGTCTGCAGCAAATGGAAGATATGAAGGCGCAAGATCATCTGGAGGCGTGTATTATCCTTCAACTCGACATCGCAGCGCTGCCAGAGATGGGACCAGGTCAGCGCGTGACAATCCAGCAGCTCGGGAAAGCGCCCGGCTTCGGCGAGAGACTGGATGGCGGCCGTCATGGGCTCCGAAATGGCGCGATCCCGCGACGTGTGGAAGGCGACGATCTTCTCGATGGTCACGGCCTGCCCTTGAGCGACCTCGAACGTCAGGTCCTGGGCAATGTAGCTCTCCTCATCGACGAGATGCCGTCCGACAGTGAGCGGTCGACCTTCGCGAAAAACGCGGGTTCGGGCGGCTTCCGCAACAAGGATGTGCGATTGATTGGTCTTGACAAGGAGGAGTGTGCTGTCGTCAGCGATCGGCTTCGCGACGATCGGCTCCAGGTGCTTGCTCGCAAGCTGCCGATAGCGGCGCACGCCGGCATTGATGACGCGACCGTCGAGACCGGATCGGACGACGATGCCTCCGGACCAGTTCTCCGGCCGCAGCTGCCATTCGATCGCCGCGATGTGAGGGAGACCGATGTGCACGATACGGCGGCAGACGAGCGTCGTCTCGCGCCCCTTGCGATCGCGCACCCGCATCTGCCGCTGCAACACCCCGTGGCGAAGGTCGAGCTCCTGGTGGTAGGACAGGATTTCTGCGGCCATGAGATTGAACCAGTCGCCGTCAGTTGCCCGGAACGTGAGCGGCAGCCAGTTCGGGAAATTGACGAGGTCCTCGTTCTCGATCGTTCGCCCGGCAATGTCTGTTTTCAGCCGGTTATAGCCGCCATTGACGTAGGTGCCCGGATAGTGAATGTCGCCCGCTTCTGCCTCCTCGGCGGCTCCGCGCGTTGCAAACAGGCCGTTTCCGAGCGTGCAGAGTGCCTCGCGCAACCCTTCCTGCGCCGGGTCGAATCCCTCATAGGCAAGGGTCCAGTCGTTCAGTGCTTCGCTGCCCGGAGCCATGTGATGAGCCTGCCGAGAAAGCGCTCGACCTCGTTGGGATTTGCCAGAACGTATTGAGCGGCGGTGCGCTGGGGAGCGGTCGCGATTAGGATGCCGATCGCGTTTCGATCTTTAAGCGCGGCGAAGGCATCCTCATCGGTCAAGTCGTCGCCGAAGTAGAACGGCAGCACGTCGGGCCGGTCGAGACCGAGCTGGCCGAGGAGCCAGACGACAGCCCGGCCTTTGTCCCAGGGGAGGTTGGGGCGGATGCTGAAGGCCTTCTTTCCTCCTGATACGCTCAAACTGTTTTTGGCATCCTCGATAGCGTCGTTGACTGCGGACTGCACCCTGGGGAAGTCTGTCGCCGCGACGAGGCGATAGTGCACAGCAATGGCAAAACGCTTCCGCTCGATGATCACCCCGGAAATGTTCGCCAAGGCGTGGCGAAGTCTATCCTCGGCGCGGTCGAGTGCGGGCAGGAGTTTCAGCGCGCCATCGTACTCCCGGCGGAGCCCGGGGCCTGCGATGTCGAACCCATGACTGCCCGCGTAGATCAAGCCATCGATGCCGACCAGCTGTTCGACAACGGCACGATCGCGCCCACTGACGATCGCGACTGGGCAAAGGGTCGCCAACGACCTGAGCGTCCCTCGCATCTCGTCTGAGAGCACGGCCAACTCCGGCCGCGCCACGATAGGGGTCAATGTCCCATCGTAGTCCAGGAATATTGCAGGGTGATGGGCGACCAGCCGGTCGGTGATCTCAGCATAGTGATCGAGCGCGTTTGGTAGCTGTACGGCTGCCTCGCGAACTTCGAGCTTCAACTCGCCGAGATCCCGCACAACAAAATCGGCACCATGCTGCCTGAGCTCTGCCCCCTGATTGGCGCGGTCGATGCCGATATCGAG
Source organism: Pseudomonadota bacterium (assembly GCA_023416575.1). Lineage (GTDB taxonomy): Bacteria > Pseudomonadota > Alphaproteobacteria > Rhizobiales > Hyphomicrobiaceae > ZC4RG25. Next base: position 5,153 of record JAEZHL010000243.1, on the reverse strand, counting down.
GCCGAAATGGGCGGCCTTGAGCGCCTCGACACCGGAAAGGGCATCCTCCAAGCCAAAGGCCCGCGCCGGAGAAACCTCGAGCAAGTGGGCTGCGTGCAGGAAAATATCGGGGTTTGGCTTGCCTTTCAGCTGAAGGCGGGCGGCATCCACGCCATCGAGGCAGGCATCAAAGTGATTTTCGAGCTTGGCCGCCTTCAGCACCGCCCGCGCGTTCTTGCTCGAGGAAACGAGCGCGGTTCGGATGCCGTTCTCCCGCAGGTCGTCGATGAACCGAACGGAGCTTTCGTAGACATCCACGCCCTCGCGCGCCAATCGTTCGTTGAACAGCTCGTTCTTGCGGTTTCCTAGTCCGCAGACGGTCTCGCGGCCCGCAGGGTCGTCGGGGCTGCCATAGGGAAGGTTGATCCCTCGGGATTGCAGGAAGCTCTGGACGCCCTCGTAGCGGGGCTTGCCATCCACGTAGCGCAGATAGTCCTCGTGCGCGTCGAAAGGCCGGAACGGCTCCCCCGTGCGCTCGGAGCGTTGGTGCAGATAGGCGTCGAAGAGTTGCTTCCAGGTGGCGGCGTGAACACCTGCCGTATTGGTCACGACGCCGTCGAGATCGAAGACGGCAGCGTCGAAGGCCTCGAGCGCAATCGTGACTTGGCCTGAGGCCGCCATACTCGCCAATCCCTCCGTCGTCCGCCTCCGAAAGAGCGCGGTTCCGATGTGTCGGAAACCGAGCGCCACCTGCTTGGTTCCGCGGTGGCAGGATCAGTGGAGGGGAGCTCCGGATCGGATGGCGGAGAGGAGCAAGCGGCCGGATCGACCGCTTCTCTTCAGCTTGTCTTAGTGCTTATGGGCGCCGCTGTCGTGGCCGCTGGCTCCCTTGGCGCCGATGGGCTCCACAGTGGCCGTGACATTGACCTCGCCGGCTTTCTCGAAGACGAGGGTGAGCGGGAGCTTTTCGCCGGCCTTGAGGGGTTGCTTGAGATCGAAGAGCATCAGATGCAGCCCGCCGGGCTTGAGCGCCACCAGCTCGCCCGCGGGCACCTCGATCGCGTCAACGCGGCGCATCTTCATGACGCCGTTCTCATGAATGTGGTTGTGCAACTCAATGCGGCCAGCAATTTCGGATTTGGCCGCGACGAGCTTGTCGCCGCCCCCGGCAGGCGCCTGGATCTGGAGATAGGCCGCGCCAGTGCGGGACCCGCCCGGCGTTGCGCGGGACCAGGCTTGCGAAACCGATACGTCGCCCGTTTGCGCCTGGGCGGCAGCGGCGAACGAGAGCGTCACCATGGACCCCAGCAGTGCGGCTGCCAAAGTTCTGATCAGAGCCATGTCCCATTCTCCTCCGCTTGGGTTCGAGCCAGGGAACATGTGGACCTCGGAGCTTCCCCCCGCCAGAAGACAGGCTGACGCGCCGCCGCTGCTCCCTCAGGACGTCACGGCCCGGCACTCCTCGTCGGGCGGGAGCGGGTCGCAATCCGCGCTGGCCACACAGACCTGCATCGCCCGCCGCAGTTCGGCCGTGTAGATGCCATCCATCCCGCCCCTGTAGACGTTCATGGCTGCCAACCCGCACTGATACAGTCGGATCATGCGCTCGCCGCCGAACCGCATGGCTGTTTCGTAGTCGCGCAGGGCTCCCGCCTGATCGCCCGTCGCCTGCCGGATGTGCGCGCGCGTGTCATAGGCGTGGGGGCTCGTCGGCTGGAGACGCAGGGATTCTTCCACGTCCGATAAGCCCGCGCTCGGTCGTCCCGATTTGAAATAGGCCCAGGCGCGGTTGTTGAGCGCGACGGCAAAATCAGGAACGAGCCCGATGGCGGTGTCATAATCCCGAATGGCCGTGTCGTAGAGACCCTTCAGCGAGTACCCGAGCGCCCGCATGGCGTAGGCTGTCCCGAGCATCTGCTGCGGCAGATCCGAGCGCTCGATCAGCTCCGTGCAGCCGATGATCCGCCGGTCGTTGTCGCCCGAAAAGCAGTCGTGATCGTCCATCGCGCCCGAGGCGAGCGCGGAGCTCGCCGCCAGCATCGCCCCGACAATGGCCACTGCCCAACGCTTCATCAGTCTGCACCTCGCACTGGCGATCTCTGCCGTACAACCCCCAGGATCGTCTCGGACCGGAAGGCGACTATTCGATGGCACCCAGCCATTCGGGCTGCGTCATGACTCCACACCTCTCGCGAAGCCGTGTGTCCACCGGCCAGAGCCCTCGAAGCACCGCTGTGAGACCGATCCTACCGAATGTTGCCTGCATCGGCCAGGAAGGCTCGACCCTGCTCACGGGTTTTCTCCCTTGGACCATCGCGGCAGGGAACCACTCGGGTCCAAGGTCCGGCGGGCGGCGGAACTTGGCCGACTGAAAGCACGTTCCATCAGCGGGCCTCCTGGGCTCTGAAAGCCCGTTGCTACGGGTGGTTTTGGGCCCGCATCGAGAACTGGGAGTGGATATGAAACGAGCCGACCTCATTGCCTTGGCGCAGTCGATCGGATTTCCCAGGATCAGCATCTACATCCCCACGCACATCACCTATCCGGAGATCGAGCAGGACCCGATCCGTCTGTCCACCATGCTCAAGCTGGCAGACCAGAAGCTTGCGGAAGCTGGAGTGCGCAGGCCGGAAATCGACGATCTCCTGGCCGAGGCTCGCGGTCGTGTCCCCGCGTCGATGTTCTGGCGCTACCAGGACAGGGGTCTCGCCGTGCTGATCGAGAAGGGCAAAACCACTTGGGTCAAGCTGCCCCAGTCCGTTCCCGAGCTCGTCGTCACCGCCCCCCGCTATCATCTTCGGCCGATGATCCGCATGTTCCGCAACGGCGACAGCTTCCACGTACTCGCTGTGCAGCGCGACAGCGTTCGCTTTTTCCAGGGTCGCGAGCGCGAGCTGCGGGAGACGCCAGTAGACGGTTTGCCAGCCGGAATCGGTGAGGTGGTGGGGATCACAGACTTTCAAGCGGATGTCGGATTTCATTCACGGGACAAGGGCAGTCCGGCCAGCGGCGGCGAAGCGGGTAAGTTCCATGCCCTCGGCGTCAGTCCCGAGGACTACGCGACCGTCGAGCTCGACCAGTTCTGCCTGGAGGTTGCCAAGGCTGTGGACCGCCATCTTGCACGCAGTGACTCTCCGCTGGTGCTCGTGGCCACGCCCCGCACTGCAGGCTTCCTGCGCAAGCACATCACGTATCGGAATGTTGCCCCCGAGATGATCCAATCTGATCCGGTGGCGCTCGGGAACGGAGCGCTGCACGCCGAGGCTTGGCGTATCGCTGAGCCGATCGTCCACGCTGATCGCGATGATGCGCGCCGGCGCTTGCGTGCCAAGCTGGAAGGGGCGGGGATCGCCGGAGCGCACGAGCCGCAGACACTCCTTCGGGAAGCGATCGCCGGCCGGATCGACTGCATCTTCCTCTCTCCCGTCGATAACGTCTGGGGTTATTTCGACGAGGAGTATCAGGTGCTTCGCCTCGATCCGGAATCCACTCCAGAGAACGAGGACGTGCTCAACCGGCTCGCCATCGAGACGCTGACCCGCGGTGGCGATGTCTTTACCTTGCCGGACGATCTGCGCGACAAGGCCGGCCCGGCTGCGGGCCTCTACAGATACTAAGCCTGCGGAAAAGGAAGCCAGCGTCGCTGTCGAAAATGGGCAGACGCTGGCCTTCAATGCTCACCAGATACGGCACTCAGACCGGCTGCGGATCGTAGCGCATCGCGCCGATCCGGCGCACGCTGGTGGCCTGGGGGCCGCGCGGGCTCTCATCGGCTGCGATCGTCAGCTCGACCGCATCGCCGACGCCGAGCTCGTCGAACTCAGGTTCGAGGACGGCATTCTTGTGGAAGTAAACGTCGCGGCCGTCGTTGAGCGTGATGAAGCCGTAGCCTTGGTCATGGAAGATCCGGGCGATTTGGCCCTGGGGCTTGCCGTCGTGAGCTTTCACCTCACCGTACTGCTGGCGCCTGCGCTTTTTCAGCTGGCGCTCGATGGCAGCAAAGCTATCGCGGAGGGCGACGAGTGCATCGGTGTGGGCTTCGAGGTTGCCCGGCTTGCGACCGACCGCAAGCTCCGCACCTGGCACACGTGCCTCGACGGTGACCTCGAACAGGCCGGTACTCCCGATCGGCCCATCGATATAAACGTGCCAGGACGTGACATCGCCGTACCGCTGCTGCAGTTTATCGACCTGTTCGCGAACTTTGTTTCTTATCGTCTCCGATGGTTCCATCCCGTGAAATGACAGTTGGAGATTGGCTTCGCTGGTGTAAATCGTCATCGTACCACCTTGTACTGCCGATGCTACCGCCGCCCTCGGCAACCCACTGGAACGTCGGCAGTTTTGCCGCGGTTCCACACGGGCACCACACTGTCGGTCCGGCCGGGGGTTCGCCGGCCGGCAGAAGATCGAAGGTCTTCCTGGAGAAGACATAGGCACTTGACCTTGGGCCTGCCAGCGCAGCCGGGGTCGTCGAGGAACAGAATGGCTAAGACTGAGACAGAGAACAAAGTTGCCATCGTCACCGGGGCGGGCCACGGCATCGGCGCCGCCACGGCCATCCAGCTCTCTCGTGAAGGCTGGAAGGTGGCCTATGCGGATCTCGACGGCGCGGCAGTCGACGCTGCGGCCAAGGCGACCGGCGGTCTGGCGGTCACCTGCGATGTCGGCGTCGAGGCCGACGTTCAGCGCCTCGTCGACGCATGCCTCGACCGGTTCGGCCGCATTGACGCGATCGTCTCCAATGCGGGCATCAACTGGCATGGCCCGCTGTCCGACCTCACCCTCGAGACCTGGAACCGCGTGCTGGCGGTCAATCTGACAGCAGCCTTCCTGCTTGCTCGCATGTCCGAGGAGCCCCTGCGTGCGGCGAACGGAGCCATGGTGCTGATCTCATCGACCCGCGCGCACATGTCCGAACCGGACACGCTGCCTTACTCGGCAAGCAAGGGTGGCCTCGTCGCGCTGACCCATGCGTTGGCGATGACGCTGGCGCCGGTGCGCGTCAACTGCATCTCGCCGGGATGGATCGACACTGGCAAGTTCGGCGCGCTGAGGCCCGAGGATCACAGCCAGCATCCCGCCGGACGCGTGGGTCGGCCGGAGGACATTGCGGCCGCCGTTTCATACCTGCTGTCGGACGGGGCCGGCTTCATCACGGGGGCCGAGTTGAT
>JAEZHL010000224.1 GCA_023416575.1 Pseudomonadota bacterium | reverse complement strand
GCATGACCGTGCCCGAGGTCCGCAACCGCGCCACCGTCAACGGCGCCATCGAGATCGGCCGTGCGCCTGGCGTCATCCAGGTGACCTTCCTCGCCCCCCTAAGCCGCCTCGATGCGGCAGGCCTGGGCAAATACGCGCGCGAGCAGTACGATCTGTAGCTCATCAATCGATGTCGCTTGTGGAGGATGGCCACGACCATCCTCCGCATCGCCCTATCCCCGGCGCTTTCCAATCTCGCGTCCAAGCCGCCAAGCACTCGTTGTTCTGTATGGGCGTGCACTCACGAGCCCAGCAATCCCAAGCGAATATAGGCGCCCCTGTATTCGGGTAGGTACTTGCGCGCCGCTGCCGCAATATCGCTCGGCGAAACTGACGAAATATCCAGATCCTCCAGCGCACAGCCGTCGACGACTCGCGCAATCATGTTCTCCAAAATCAAATCAGCGCTGTCCGCGGTTTTCCCCCGCCTCAACTCCCAACGCTCCACTAGATTCTCAAGCTCCAACGGAGTCCCACCACTTCTGATCTGTTCAAAAACTTGAAATATGCGCTTTTCCACATCGCCCGGCTTCTTGTCGCTCGTCACACTGATTGTGAACACGCCTCCGCAGGTACTTGGCTCATAGGAGACCTCGGGAGAATAAGTGTCCCCTCGTTTCTCCCTCAGCTCGGCGAAGATTGCTTCGTTCAGACACTCGCTCATGGCAGCCAGGATAGGCGCATCCGGATCGCCAATCGCGACGCCAGTGTTCCACGTAATCCGAGTTTCAGTGAGAGGGCGCCTCAGATCTCCTGTCGTCCCGCTAAGGGTTTGATAAGCGCGGACCGGGCCGGTTCTCGGCAACTCCAGCATTGGCCCTGCAGCACGGATAATGGCCGAAGTGCTCCTCAGCGATATCCCGCAGCCGACCCGGCTCGGACTCTCCGACCAGAATCAGGTCCATGTTGCTGGGCAGCCTTATCGTCGCAGCAAAATCCTGAAGTTCCGTAATCAATTTGCGGGCAGGGGTCCTCGCTTTGGCGATTTCCGCTTCGAGAGTGTCTCGTCCGAAGGGGTGATCCGGGCCATAAAGAACTGCTTGGACGCGTCGGCGTACCGCACCTGCGCTGCTGTACTTGTCGAGAAAAAGCTCCTGCAGAATGATCCGCACCTCGCTCGAAACGGTCTCCACATCAAACCGTTGGTTCAGGCTGGTAATGGCCAGCAGTTCTAGCGCTTCAGACGCGTACTTCGGCAGAAACGACGCATACCACCCGAGGACTCCCGGCGCCGTAAACGCATTGCCCTCCTGGATGACCGCCTTGCGCTTCTGCTTCAGCTCCCGCGCCGTCAGTTGCCCGGCAGCGCCGGTAAAAGAAGTGTGCTCCATAATGTGCGCGAGGCCACCGTGCGCTGTAATCTCCTTGCTGCGTAGCAAGAGCCCGGCATTGATATGTCTCGACCTGCTGCGGCAGCAGTGAACGCGTAGACCATTCGCGAGGTCGTATCGGGTGTAGCCCTCGCCGTGAACCGGGAAGATTGGTTCTGCGGCAGATCTATGCAAAGGGAGAGCGCTACAAAAAGCGCCAGCCACCGCGAGCTTCAGCGCGCGCCGCCGATCAACAATCATTCGCCACCCGAAAATGAACTTAATATTCGTTCACTATATTGCGCGAACTAATGAGATCGGTCGTACACGCCCCTTCGGCGCATTTCAATGCCGATTTGTCATGAATGACGACGGCACGCGCGATTGGCGTGCCGTCGCTTGAGTGCAACTTAGTTTGCGATTTGATGTTCAGGAAAACCCAGCCGTTCAGCTCGCCAGTCGCCCGAGCCTCATGATCGCCAAGGCCATGGCTTGAGCGCGCGGCACGAACGAATCGACCTCGAGATACTCTTCCGGTGTATGGGCCGCGCCACCGACCGGGCCGACCGCGCAAATGGTCGGGCAGCCGACTGCGGCGGTGAAGCCGGAATCGGCGCAGCCGCCGGAGAATTCGCCCTCGACCGTCAGCCCGGCATCGCGCGCCGCCGCCTGATAGTGCTCGAACAGCGCCTCGGACGATGCGGTTGGGTTGAGGGGCACGAACTCCCCTTTGATCTCGAGCTTCGCCGTCGTGCCCGGAACGAAACTCGTGGAAACGATCTCTCCAATCGCAGCCACGGCCTTCGAGCGCTCCGGCGGATCGGTGTAGCGCAGGTCGATCTCCGCCTCGGCCGAGGGCGCCACCATGTTGACCGCCTCGCCGCCGCGAATGATGCCGACGTTCAGCGTCGTGCCTTTGGCGAGGTCGGTCAGCTTGTGGATGGCAATGATCTTGTGTGCCAACTCGCCAATGGCGCTGATCCCCTTCTCGAAGTTTCCGCCCGAATGTGCCGGCCGGCCCTCAATGGTCATGCGCATGAAAACGCCGCCCTTGCGGCCGGTGACGACGTTCCCATTCGGGCGACCCGGCTCGGAGTTCAGGACGGCGCGTGCACCGCGCGCCACTGCCTCGATGACGGGACGGCATGCGGGCGAGCCGATCTCCTCGTCGCTGGTGATGAGTCCGATAACCGGCGCCGGGGCACCCCCGAACTTTTTAAAGGCCGCCAGGACGAATGCATTCATGACAAGCCCGGCCTTCATATCGCAGACGCCCGGCCCGTAGGCGCGACCGTTCTCGATGCGGAAAGGCCGGCGCGACGCCTCGCCTTTCGAAAAGACCGTATCGCGATGTCCGAGCAGGAGAATCGGCTTCTCGTTGGTCAGCGCATCATCGAGGCGGATGTGAATTGCGTCGCCAAAACGCTCCATGGGCTCGCGACGGGTCGGCAGGCCTTGCTCTGCGAAGAACTGCTCGAAGCGCGCACCAACGGCATCGACCCCTGCCTTGTCATAGCTGCCGGAGTCGATGTTCACCACATCGCGCAGGAGCGCGATCATGGCCTCCTTCTGCTCGCCCAGCCACGTCGTAACTTGCTGCTCCTGATCGGAAACTGTCATTGCGTGCCCCGCCTGGTCCATCTGCGCCTTGGGTCCTGCATCCTAATGCAATTCGACAGCGGGACGCGATGCCTAGCTTGACGCGCGCCTCCCGGAGCCCGGCGACGGCAACAATCATGGAATGAAAAAGATAGTTTCCGACTCGCCCGGCTCGGGCACTCAGATCACGAAGGCCTCGTCGTCGTCACCCCGCGTGTCGATCGGCTCGGCTGCGGAATCTCGCTCAGCAAGCGACTGCAGCTTGCCCTTGATACGCACCATCATATCCGTGAACTGCCGCCGCTCCTCTGCCGACAGCTCGCTCAAGGCATCATCGACCGTATTTTCCGCCACCGGCCAGATCGAAGCGTGCACGCGCTCGGCCGGCGGCGTGAGATGAATCCGCTTGATCCGCCGGTCCTTGGCGTCCGGGCGTCGCTCTATCCACTTCTTCTTTTCCAGGCGATCGAGCAGCCGGCAAGCGGTCGCCTTCTCGATCTCCAGTAGATCCGCGACCTCGGACTGGCTGAGTCCAGGGCGGGGATAAAGCCGCGTCACCGCCAACCATTGGGCCCGCGTCAATCCCAGCTTCCGCACGCGACGGTCGAACACCGTCCGCAACAGGCGCGCGACGTCGGTGATCAGGTAGCCGACGTGTTCCTCGTCATCGGGTTTCATGCGAGAGTTCCCGGAGCGGCGGCATAATGAGCCACCTCAATACCATCTTTTCCGACCGAGTGAACCCGATCGGGATAATGATCATCAGTTATCATATTATCGCACGAGCACGGGCCACGATGTGCGAACGACACCTTGGCTGCCGGCCGCAATCCTAAGCGGCACGCCTGGCGGAAATGCGACCCAGCTTGACACGGCCGTCTGAGCAACGAAAACAACGCAAAACAGTTCGCCCAGAGGACCGCCCATGACGTTCGCGCCGCTATCGCGTATCCGGCCACGCCGGAGCCTGTTGCTGACCTCACCCTTCAAGCCAGAGGCTTTCAGTCAGGCGCTAGGCTCCGGTGCGGATATCGTCTGCATCGACCTCGAGGATGCCTATGCCGCCGCCCGGCCGGCTGATGGCCGCGCCGCCCTCAAGGCGCTGTCGGCTGATCGCGGCAGCTCGGCCTCGGCCCTTTTTACCCGCATCAACACGCCGAAATCGGCCGAAGGAGTGCGCGATCTCGCATTCATTCTGGACAACGCCGTTGCCATCGACGGCCTTATGTTGCCCAAGCTCGACAACGCGGAAGAAGTGCGCGTCGTCGACCAGATCCTGAGTGATGCGGGCCTCCCCGACATCGAGCTCGGCGTCATCATCGAGACCGCAGCCGGCCTCGAGAACGCTGCGGCCATCGCGAATGCCTCGCCCCGGGTGACCTGGATCGCATTCGGCGGCTATGATCTTTCGGCCGCGCTCGGCGTGAAAATGGCTTGGGAACCATTGGCTTATGCCCGCTCGCGGACATCCAGCGCCGCGGCGCTTGCCGGCGTTCAGGTTCTCGACTGTCCGACCTCGAGCACAGATCCGGCAGTGCTGCAGCGCGAGGCTGTCCAAGCGCGCGATCTGGGCTTTACCGGCAAGGTCTGCCGCTCTGCAGACCAGGTGCCCATCGTCCATGCCGCGTTCGGCCCGAGCAGCGATGAGCTGGCACGCGCCGAGCGCATCGTCGCCGCTGCCGACCAAGGGACTCCGGGGACGCTCGTGGTCGATGGCAAGATGATCGAGCCGCCGACCATCCTCGGCATGCGCAGGCTGCGTGCCGCCGCGAGGGGCGCGTAATCGCGCGTCGCACTGATAAGATTACGAGTAAGATTACGAGGCCTGGCACACTGGTCCAGGCCTCGGCCTCATCCCCGAGCCGTGCGCAGTGCGTAGGGATCAGGCCGCGTCCAGCCGCACGGGAATCCCGGCGGCCGCCATGTGGCGCTTCGCCTGGGCTACGGTGAAGGTCCCGAAATGGAAGATCGAGGCCGCAAGCACCGCGCTCGCGTGTCCGAGGCGCACGCCATCCACGAGATGATCGAGCGTGCCGACGCCACCCGAAGCGATCACGGGCACCCGAACTGCGTCTGAAACAGCTCGGGTCAGCCCGACATCGAAGCCGATCTTGGTCCCGTCCCGATCCATGGAGGTGAGCAAGATCTCACCGGCGCCCAGATCCACGACCTCACGGGCATAGTCGACCGCGTCGATCCCGGTCGGGTTCCGCCCACCGTGCGTGAAGATTTCCCACCGATCTGGCTCGCCGGCCTGGGACACCTTCTTGGCGTCGATCGCCACGACGATGCATTGGGCGCCGAACTTCTCCGACGCCGCTCGCACGAAGCTGCGGTCCTTCACTGCGGCGGTGTTGATCGACACCTTGTCGGCCCCGGCCTCGAGCAGGCGGCGGATGTCCTCGACTGTGCGCACACCACCGCCGACCGTGAGCGGCATGAAGCAGCGTTCCGCGGTCCGCTGCACGATGTCGAGCAGGGTGCCGCGATCCTCGTGGCTTGCCGTGATGTCGAGGAAACAGAGTTCGTCAGCGCCAGCTGCATCGTAGGCGGCAGCCGACTCGACCGGGTCGCCGGCATCCTTCAAGTCGACGAACTGCACGCCCTTGACGACACGGCCGTCCTTGACATCGAGACACGGAATGATGCGGGTTTTGAGCATGGCAACTTCTTGGCGCGTCCGTGACTTGGATGCAAGACCGTCATGCGTCATCGTCGGAATGAATGAGTCGAAATAAAAAGGGCAGGGGGCGATGGCCAAGGACAGCAGCCATGATCTCCAGGACGTAGCCGAGGCCGTGCAGCGGAAGCGACTGGCCTCCGAGGACATCAAGCTGCTTCGCGAGAAGATCGCAGCGCTCGACGAGGCGGGAACCGAGCACCGCTTCGTCAAGTCAGCCTTGCGCAACCTCAAAGTTGCGGCGACACAGCTCAAGGACATCCAGCAGCGCAATCCGGGCGAGCCATTCGACGAGGCCGCCTTCGAGCAGCTGCCGGAACACCTGCGCAAACGCATCCTGACCCGGCTCGACAACATCGCCAAGCGCCTGTCCGGTCAGTCCGACGACTCAAGGCGGGCTCAGTACAGCGACCCCACCTTCCAGTGCCTGCAGGATTACGAGACGTGCCGGCACCAGGCCCGGCTCTCTCCGGTCTGGTGCCAGCTGGCAATGGTGGTTTGCCTACTGCGCTCGGCGCTTACACTGTCGATCCGCCACGGCGCGAAATGAGTTCGAGCGCCGCGCGCGCATCGAGGCGGCCGTCGTACAGCGCCCGCCCGGTGATCGCACCTTCGAGCATCGCATACTCCGGTTGCAGCAGCGCCTCGACGTCGGCAATCGACGCCAGCCCACCCGACGCGATGACGGGGATGCTGGTCGCGCGCGCCAGCTCAGCCGTTGCCGGCAGATTGAGCCCCTTGAGAACTCCGTCGCGCTCGATGTCCGTGTAGATGATGGCCGCAACACCGGCATCCTCGAACCGGCGCGCCAGGTCCACCGCCGTGAGCTCGCTCACCTCCGCCCAACCCTCGACAGCGACCTTGCCGCCCTTGGCATCGATCCCGACGGCGACACGGCCTGGAAACAGCCGGCAGGCCTCCCGGACGAGGTTCGGATCACGCACGGCAATCGTGCCGAGGATCACCCGGCGCACGCCCTTCCCGAGCCACATCTCGATCGTCGCGAGGTCGCGGATGCCGCCCCCGAGCTGAACAGGCATTGAAATCGCGCTGAGGATCGCCTCGACCGCCCCTGCGTTGACCGGCTTGCCGGCAAAGGCTCCATTGAGATCGACGATGTGGAGCCACTGGAATCCCTGATCCTCGAATGCGCGGGCCTGCGCGGCCGGATCGTCGTTGAAGACGGTCGCCTGCTCCATTTCGCCGAGCTTGAGGCGAACGCACTGGCCGTCCTTGAGGTCGATAGCGGGAAAGAGGATCAAGACTTGCCTCGGTCTGATTGCGGCGCGCGTGACGGGAGCAGCTGCCTGCCGCCGCGCGGCGTGCCAGTCATATCTTCGCTGTGATTGTGCGCGATAAGCATGCAAGGTTGTACGCGCGTCAAGCACCTGCCTGCCATGAATGCTCTTCCGGTCTCAAAACACCCCGTCTCCTCTGCCAGAACGGTCCCTCATAAGCTGACGGAAGCCGATGCCATCGACATTTGGATTGCGCGCTGGCTCAGGGTGCGCCGCATCGACCTTTTCGGCCGCTACCCATGCGACCGTCGCCGGATCTATGAAATCTGGGAGGGCGTGAGGTTTCCCGGCGCGCGGAAGAAAGCCTGGACGATATTCGAGGCGCGCTATCCCGAGATGGTGGACCAAGTCGATGCCAGCCCGCACCGGCGCATCCCGCGTGGCCGCCATCCAGGCCAGCTCGGACTTTTCGACTGAAAGCCACGATCTAGCCGCGCTCTGGCCAGCGCCAGAACAAAACTCGAACTCATGCTGGACATCGGCAGCGATTCGGGGCATGTTCTCTTTACGTTCCGTTAACCGCAAAGCCGCCCCAAACAGGCCAGCGTAGGCGTCTCGGCCCGACATCATAGCCAGGAAACACCATGCGCCTGTTCCTCATCTCCTATGATCTCGCCCCGTCCAATCGCAGCAAGCACGCCATGGCCGCGGCCATCATGGGCCTCGGCCAAGCCTGGGCCCGTCCACTCGAATCCACCTGGTACGTTCGCGCAGCAGTGCCACAGCGCGAGATCGAGTCCCGCCTGTCCGAGATGCTCGAGGCTGACGATGGGCTGATCGTGCAGGCGGTGAGCGAGGAAGCGGCTCTCGTCAACACCTCCCTCCGCTGGTTCCGTCAGCGCCGCCCGGCCGCCGACGCCGACTCCAACGTGATTGCGTTCCCAGCCGGCACCCTGACTGCTATGCCCGAACCAGAATTGCCATTTGCACGGGCAGGCTGATCAGGATCTGCAATGTCGTGATAGTCTTGACCGTTCCGTAGGCTGCTATGAGGGATGGAAGCAGGATGACCCGCGACAGACTCTTTCTCTTGCAGCCAGACTTTGAGGACCCTGCCTATCCCGGCCAGCGGTTCTACTGCTGGCACTGTGCACTAATCGAAGGCGTCCTGGTCTCATTCCCCCAGCTTGCCAAGCGGCTCGATATCGAACGGATCGCATGGCCCCGACCGAGGCTGCCTGTTATTGAGCTGGTCGGAGAAGAAAACCAGTCTCTTCCCCTACTCGTGCTGGCAGAAGGGGCCTCATCGATGCACCAGACAGGCACCTATCGAGGGCGCGCTTTCATTTCCGAGAAGGACAGAATTCTTGCCGCCCTGTCAGAACGGCATGGTTTCCCCGATCCTCACCCTTGAAGCTGGCCGGGGTAGTTCCTCTGGCCAGCGTCGGGAGGGAAGTTAGGCAGGGTTCCTCATCCACCACACCTTCGGGGCGAGCCGAACTGGGCGTCCGGCAACGAGGGCCGACTGTCGCTCAGGGCCGCCACTTCAGGAAATTGGCAATGAGCTTCAATCCGAGCGTCTGGCTCTTCTCGGGGTGGAACTGTGTGCCGGCGGTGTTGGCGCTTGCAACCATTGCCGTGACGGGTCCGCCGTATTCGGTCTCCGCAACGACGACCTGCCTGTCCCTCGCGGCGAGGTGAAAGGAATGCACGAAGTAGGCGTGCAGGCCATCCGGGCCGGTCCGGATCCCCTCCAGCAGCGGGTGATCGTTGACGACGCTGAGAACGTTCCAGCCCATGTGCGGAATCTTCAGCGTCGGAGTCTCAGGGTCGATGACCTTCACGTCGCCATCGATCCATCCGAGCCCCGGCGTTTCGCCGAACTCCAGCCCGCGCGTCGCCATCAGCTGCATGCCGACGCAGATGCCGAGAAACGGCCGGCCACCCTCGATAACGGTCGCCTCGAGCGCCTCACGCATACCGGGGACGCCATCCAGTCCGCGCTTACAGTCGGCGAACGCGCCCACACCCGGCAGGAGGACGCGATCGGCAGCTCGGACGTCCTCGGGTCGCGCACTCACGGCGATGCTGGCATCAATGTCCGCCTCGAGCGCCGCGCGCTCGAACGCCTTGTGCGCCGAGTGCAAGTTGCCCGACCCGTAATCGACAATGACGACCCGCTGCATCGCTCGTTCCTCTCAAGCCTCCGAGCCGACCGGCTCGGTGCGGAGACCTGCCGCCGGCATCGGACCAGCCGTCCCCGTCGCGGTCTGGGTTCTCAGGCGTACGGTGCCCTCGCCCGGCTCCTCTTCCTTGTCGCCGAGCCAGGCCTGAAAGAACCGCCGCTCGCATTCGGGCTCCGACCGGCCAGTCACGGCGCCTAGCATCTTCCAGCCCCGCCGGTCGAGCGTCCAGCGCCGGAGCGATCCCGCTTCGAAGCCAATCACCGCATGCACTGCGATGGTCGACAGCCCGATCCATTGCGGCGAGACGTCTGCTGCCATGAGCGCCAGGTCCAGCGCCACCACCGCCACGATGTAGAGCAGCAGTACCAGCCACATGCGATGCACAAGCATCCACAACGGCGCGAACAGGGCTGCCTTCCAGGAAAAGCCCTCGCGCACGAACACCAGCCGTTCCGCGCGCTTCACACGATTGGTTGGCGGGTTGGGTCTTTCATGTACGGTATAGGTCTGCAATACGCGGTCCCATCCGAATTCGAGCTTCAGCCAGTGAGCCGGCCCTTGGTCGAGGGCACGCGCCCTGCCTGCCGGGGATCCTCGGTGATGGCGGCACGCAACGCGCGCGCCAGTCCCTTGTAGCAGGTTTCTGCGATATGGTGATTGTTCTCACCATAGAGCGTCGCGATGTGCAACGTGATGCCGGCATTCTGCGCAAATGCCTGAAACCATTCGCGAAAAAGCTCCGTATCCATGTCGCCGAGCTTGGGCCGCGAAAACTCAACGTTCCACACCAGATACGGGCGCCCGGATACGTCGATGGCCACTCGCGTCAGCGTCTCGTCCATGGCGAGGTGGACATCCGCGTAGCGGGTGATGCCCTTCTTGTCCCCGAGTGCCTGGGCCACAGCCTGGCCGATCGCAATGCCAGTGTCTTCGACGGTATGGTGAAAATCGACGTGCAGGTCGCCCTCGGCGCGCACGGTCAAGTCCATCAGCGAGTGGCGCGCAAGCTGCTCGAGCATATGGTCGAGAAAGCCGATCCCGGTCTCGATATCGAAGGCACCGGAGCCGTCGAGATCCAGAGTAACCTTGATCTCGGTCTCCTTCGTCTTGCGCTCGATTGTGGCAGTCCGGCTCACGTCGCGCTAACCCCTGGGTTGATTGTTTGAAAACAGGCGTTTATCAGCTTGCGCGCCCTCCGGATAGTGGGCAAGGGCCTCGGCCCCACGTCAGACACTCTTGCTTTATTCGATCTGGGCCCCAACGTAGCGTGTGTGTTGACCATGAGTGACATGTCCCCTTCCGCCAATCCAGGCTGGCATGGAACGACGATCCTGACCGTTCGCAAGGGCGGCCGGGTGGTTGTCGCTGGTGACGGTCAGGTGAGCCTCGGCGCGACTGTCATCAAGTCGAAGGCGCGCAAAGTGCGATCTGTGCTTCGCGGTGACGTCATCGGCGGGTTCGCCGGGGCGACGGCTGATGCCTTCACGCTGTTCGAGCGGCTCGAGGCCAAGCTCGAGCAGTACCCCGGACAGCTCACGCGGGCTTGCGTGGAGCTTGCCAAGGATTGGCGCACCGACCGCTTCCTCCGCCGCCTCGAAGCCATGATGATCGTTGCCGACCGCAGCACGACGCTGGTGCTGACCGGTACGGGCGACGTTCTGGAACCGGAGCACGACGTGATGGGTATCGGTTCCGGTGGGATGTACGCTCTCGCCGCTGCCCGTGCGCTGATGGATCAGCCCCTCGATGCCGAGGAGATCGCGCGCAAAGCCATGGCGATCGCGGCTGACATCTGCGTCTACACCAACCAGAACCTGGTTATTGAGAGCCTGCCGAGCGACAGGTAAGCGATTGGGGCGCTGTCGGTTCTGCTCCGGGCACGTAGCGGATGACGGCATGCGCGATCGAGAGACGAGTGGAAACCAACATGCTCGCATGGGGATACCTGCTCACTGCCGGTTTCTTCGAGGTCGTCGCGACGACAGCCTTCCGCTACACGGAGGGCTTCACGAAGCTCGGCCCGACGCTGGCTTTCGCAGCCTCGGCTGCGGCCAGCATGATCATGCTGCAGATGTCGCTGGTTGGCATTCCGCTCGGCACGGCCTATGCGGTGTGGACCGGCATTGGCGCGGCAGGCACGGCAATTCTCGGAACCATGTATTTCAACGAGCCGACTACCACATTGCGCCTGTTCTTTCTGACGCTGCTCATCGGCTCCATCCTGGGCTTGAAGCTCGCGTCGACCAACTGAGGCAGGGCAAATGACCACCTTTTCTCCCCGCGAGATCGTCTCCGAGCTGGACCGGTACATCGTCGGACAGAACGACGCCAAGCGAGCAGTCGCCATCGCACTCCGTAACCGCTGGCGCCGGCAGCAGCTCGCCGACGATCTGCGCGAGGAAGTGCTGCCGAAGAACATCCTGATGATCGGCCCGACGGGCATCGGCAAGACGGAGATCTCGCGCCGCCTCGCCAAGCTCGCCAATGCGCCCTTCCTTAAAGTGGAGGCGACGAAGTTCACAGAGGTCGGCTACGTCGGCCGCGACGTCGAATCGATCATCCGCGACCTCGTCGAGGTCGGCCTAGCCCTCGTGCGCGAGACGCGCCGCCGCGAGGTGCGCGCCAGAGCCGAGAAGCAGGCCGAGGAACGCGTGCTCGATGCGCTCGTCGGTGAGAACGCCTCGGCGGCGACGCGGGAGAGCTTTCGCCGACGCCTGCGCGACAACGAGCTCAACGACAAGGAAATCGAGATCCGGGTGACGGAGACCGGCGGCGGCGGCATCCCGATGTTCGACCTCCCAGGCGTACCCGGCGGCTCGATCGGCGCCATCAATCTCGGCGACATGCTGGGCAAGGCTTTCGGCGGCCGCCAGAAGACCCGCCGGGTCACCGTCAAGGACAGCTACGAGATCCTCATCGCCGAAGAGAGCGACAAGCTCCTCGACCAGGAGCAGATCACGCAGGAAGCGATCCGGGCGGTCGAGAACAACGGCATCGTGTTCCTCGACGAGATCGACAAGATCTGCTCCCGCAGCGACGGTGGCCGGGTTGGAGCCGATGTGTCACGTGAGGGCGTGCAGCGAGATCTGCTGCCCCTCATCGAGGGAACCACCGTCGCGACCAAGTACGGCCCGGTGAAAACCGACCACGTGCTGTTCATCGCCTCGGGCGCTTTCCATGTCGCGAAACCGGCGGATCTGCTCCCCGAGTTGCAGGGCCGCTTGCCGATCCGCGTCGAGCTGAAGCCCCTCACGCGCGAGGATTTCCGCCGCATCCTGACCGAGCCCGAGACCAGTCTGATCAAGCAGTACATCGCCCTGATGGCGACGGAGGGCCTGACACTCCTCTTCACCGAGGACGCCATCGACGCGATCGCAGATACCGCCGCACAGGTCAACGCGACGGTGGAGAACATCGGCGCTCGACGGCTGCAAACCATCATGGAACGTGTGCTCGACGAGATCTCCTTCGACGCCTCCGACCGAGCTGGCCAGACCATCACCGTCGATGCCAAATATGTCGAGGATCGTGTCGACGCCCTGGCGAAGAACACCGACCTGAGCAAATTCATCCTGTAGCGCTTCGCGATCGATCAGCCGCGAGGGGAAATGGGAGACCTGCAATGCCCCGGCTGTTCACCGGCATCGAGATCCCCGACCACCTCCGCGATGCGATCGCGCGCCTGAGGCAACCGCTTCCTGGCGCGCGCTGGATCGAGCCGGAGAATTACCACATCACCTTGCGGTTCGCCGGCGACATCGACAACCGGCTGGCGACCGAGTTCGCTCACGCGCTGGCGGATGTCGAAACGCATGCCTTCGAAATCCGCTTGAGCGGCACTGGCACGTTCGGCGGCAACGATCCGCGCTCGCTTTGGGCACGGGTCGAACCGAGCCCGGAGCTCGAGGCCCTGATGCGCGCCAATGAGCGCGCAGCGCGGAAGGCAGGTCTGCAACCGGAAACGCGCAAGTTCAGGCCCCATGTCTCGATCGCCCGCCTGCGCAGCACAAACCCCGAGACGCTGGCCCGATATCTCCAGAGGCACGGCGGCTTTCGCACCGAGACGTTCCTCGTCAGCCGCTTCGCACTCTTCTCGTCCAAGCCTCAGGTAGGTGGCGGACCGTATGTGGTCGAGGAGACATACACGCTGCTCGGCGGCGACTATGCCGAATACGAGGATGAGTTTTGACCGAGACGGACCACCAGCCCGACCGCAGCGCCTGGTGAGCCCGTGAGCCGATGCATGCTCGATCCGGAGGAGACCCATGGCGCGGAAACTGACCGAGGATGAGCGGACGGCAGCTCTGGCCCGCCTCACCGCGTGGCGGCCCGTCGAGGGACGCGACGCTATTGCGCGGCGCTTTACGTTTCCCGATTTCAACGCCGCATTCGGCTTCATGACGCGGGTCGCTCTGATCGCCGAAAAAATGAATCACCATCCCGAGTGGTCGAATGTCTGGAACCGCGTCGACGTTACACTCGCCACGCACGACGCTGGCGGATTGACGGAACGCGACGTAAAGCTGGCCGAGGCGATGGACCGGATCGCCGGACCACAGGCCTGATCGCAATCGGACAAGAGGGCCTTTAACGCCTCCGCCGGGATTTTCGCTGGCTGCCGCGTGGAGGAGCCGAACTCGCCTTGAGCGCGCGCAGCTCGGCACCAGCCTGCCGATCTCCCTTTCGGGCCCGCGTCTGCAAGGCGTACACGCGGTGCCGCTCGAGCGACTCCTTCTCCCACGGATGCGCCCGGCACTTGCATGAGTCATTGTAGACGGCCTGATACGCATAAGCGCTTGGCAGGTCGCTGTAGCGCTTGCCGCTGAGATCGACCATGTCCTCCATTTCGCCGCCCGGGTTGGGATAAGAATAGAGCTTGGCGGGGGAGCTGCAGCTCTGCTCGCAGGTCTTCTGGTCCCGATCGAAGCTGCTGCTAGTCGTCGCGAAGCTGATGGGCCACGCATACCCATCACACAAGCGCACGCACATGGTGCGATACGTTTCCGATCTGACTTCGGGCGTCGGGATGAAGGCCGGTGGCGCGCGTGGTGGTGCGCGATAGCTCCGAAGTTGCCGGCGCGGCGTGGTCGGAACTGCCGGCGCGGGGGCGCTTGGCTGCTCGCGCCAGAACCGTCCGCTGCGAACACTTTGCATCCAGTCGTCGTCGGATGCGAGCACCTCAGAACTCCGGAGCTCCTTCGCGCCGGGCCTGCGGCCATCGATCGAAAACATCGCGAGGCTCAGGGCTGCGACGGTGCCAGCAGCCCCGCCGGTCAGAAGGCCGACGG